>NZ_JAKOAV010000031.1 GCF_029478095.1 Pelotomaculum isophthalicicum JI
CCTTCGGCTTCCTTCAGACCCCACCGTTACCAGTGACGCCCTTGCCTACGGGTTGTCTTCCCGCTGGTTAGGTGACAGGGTTTCTTTCAACCCATCGGCTCGGCAGACATGCCGGGCGAACAAGAAAGGTCCTGCTTCACGCAGAACCCATGGCATTGACTTCGGATGAAAGTGTAACATATATTTCTATCATTACTGCCCCGATAATTGTAGATGGCGACGTAGTTGGAGCCGTAATACTTGCGGCTAACAACCCCGATGTAAAGATGAGTGAACTAGAGCTTAAGATGGCTGAAACAGCAGCAGGGTTTCTAGGAAAACAAATAGAAACATAAAATATTAGGCAACCACTCCTGGCCAAGGTGGTTGCCTTAAATATTTTATGGTAAGTTTATTTTTTCTTTTGCCTTTACAAGCGAAACGATGATATCATTTACTGGTGTGCTTACACCATGTTTCTTTCCCATTTCTACAACGGCGCCGTTTAACGCGTCAATTTCCGTCCTCCTGCCTCTTTGGATGTCCTGAAGCATGGACGGGTGATGTGAAGCGGTGGCTGGTATTAATTTATCATAAAAATCTTTTATATAGGCCTCTGGATCAGGCCACAAGGTCTCCTGCCCCATTTTATCCAGGAGAGAAAATATCTCCCTGACAATACTTTCCATCAACATCCTTGAGTGTTCCGCTTCCGCCAGCTTCCCGTAATTAACCTCAAGGATAGCTCCCATGGAATTCAAAGCTGAATTGTAAATTATTTTACCCCATATATACTTCATTACCTGTTTAGAAAACCTGGTGGGGATCCCCGCTTCCCTAAAAATACTTACAAACTTCTCCATTTTATAGCGGTCAATCAAGTTTTTCGGTGATCCTAGGATAACATCATCGGCGATGACCGTTACTTTCGACGTGCCTGGTCCGGTTGTTTCCGCGCCGAAAATTACCCTCCCAAGGATCAACCGGTCCTCAGGGATATGTTTGGCTGCTGCTTCTAAATTACCATAGCCGTTTTGGGCAAGAACGACATATGTGTCAGGTGACAGGACCCTGGCTATTTCCGCGGCTACCTCTTCCGTGTCATATGATTTAACTGTAGCTATAACAAGGTCGAAATTGGTTCCTCTGATTTTATCCACACCGGTTACTACTTCATCTAACATGGCATGGTGTTCGCCCCAGATTCCAGTAACCCGCACGCCCTTACTCCTAACTGCTTCCTGGACAGGCTTTCTCGAAAGGCCGATTACTCTGTGTCCTTCTTCCTTTAGGAAACACGCATAGACAGTGCCTAGGGCGCCAAGTCCAAAGATTAGTATATTCATCCTTGCTCTCCTCAAATTTAAGCAATCACCAATAAAACCATTATTTAGATGATTACTGAGTTCAAATTATATCACGGCTCTACGATTTCAGAGTAGTATTCCACGGTTAACCTAGAAATCCTTTTTTCAAAAATTAAAATAGCCCCGCCATAGAGGCGAGGCTGCCGGGATATAACATGATTATTGAGTTGTACCACTGCTTTCAGTGCTTGTTTGGGTCGTTTCGCTGTCTTCCCCTGAGTTATCGATAACCCTTTCCATTATTGTTGATATTTCCGCCCGTGTAATAGCGCTATTGGGATTAAATTTCCCATCAGGGTTTCCTAAGATAATACCTTGCTGATAAAGAGCCATAATATAACCGGCGTCTTCTTGCGAAATTAAGATTTTATCGTTAAAAGGCATGTCAGACGTATCTACCGGCTGCAGTTTTATTGCTTTGGCAATCATAACGGCTGCTTGAACCCTGCTGGCTTGGACACTGGAATGGAACCGGTTTAAATTAATTACACCGTTATAAACAGCCTCACAAACAGATACCTTTGCCCAATCCGGAACACCAACAAGGTCATTCTCGGTTAAATCATTCGCCTGTGGAACTTCATCATAATTAGAGATTCGCGCTGCCAGGGCAACAACTTCAACCTGTGTAATCGGGTCATCCGGACGGAACGTACCATCTCCATCTCCTTTAAAAACACCGATAGCCGACATCTTTAGAATGGCTGACTTTGCCCAATGATCTTCAATGTCCTTGAAATTATTCCCCAGTTCAAGATCTTTATCTTTAACCGCATTTAAATTATCCTTTAATTGACCTAAAGCCTTATTTTTTACGCTTATTTTCACGCTGGTTTTATCGCTTGCGGTACCGGCCTTATCGATTGTAACACTGCTTGCTTTATCACCTGCAACACTGGCATTATCACTTGCAACGCTTGCTTTATCTGCCCCTTTGTTAGCCACACCCCCTGGTTTAGCCCAGGATACTCCCGCGGATAATACTACTACCAGTAATAGTGTGACGATAAAAAATAACTTTTTCAACGCAATTTCCCCCTTTATTTTAGTCTTACTTAATTATACGTGTAAAATAGTATTTTTAGCGGGTAATATAGTACTATTTTCCACCATGACTTTAGACCCAATTTAATATATATAACGCCCTGGAATAAACCCAAGGCGTTATAGGAACCATAATCTGTTATTAAAGTTAATCTAACATTTTATTTACATTCTTGCTATAATAGTAGTAATATGAATAAAATTTAGTAAATAATTATTTTACACAAATTGGTTTGTTATATAACTGGTTATTTAAATCGATACGCAAGGGTGATTTTTCTGCATAAATACATCTTAAGTTTAACTATATTATTTTTAGCGTTGGCTTCCATAACTTACGGCGTGTGGCGAGGTGAAAATATCGAGGTATTGATGAAGGCAATTAACCTTTGTCTGGAGTGCATAGGCATTGGTTAGTATTAAACGGCGACTAGTTCAACTGGCGGCTGCCTTTGCATTTAACAGCCATGTGGCAGGTTTCTTCAGGGGTACGATATACCGGGGAAACTTAAAACAAGTCTGCCTGCCGGTATTAAACTGTTATTCCTGCCCGGGCGCCATAGGGTCTTGTCCGGTCGGCTCCCTGCAAGCGGTAGCTTCTTTAAGCACATTTTACTTTTCTTTTTATGTTACCGGTTTTCTGGCGCTGGTGGGAGTTTTTACAGGCAGGTTGGCCTGCGGCTGGTTGTGTCCATTCGGGTTAATTCAAGAACTGCTCTATAGAATTCCTTCACCCAAGTATTTATTGCCTGACTGGACTCGTTTTGTCAAATATTTTATATTAGTTATTCCTGTTCTTTTGCTGCCGCCCATGTTTGCCGGTGATATTAATCCGGGTACTCCTTTTTTCTGCAAGTGGCTTTGCCCCGCGGGAACGTTGGAAGCAGCTATCCCGCTTTCCGTCACAAACTCCGGCATCCGCGGCGCCCTGGGATGGCTTTTCACCTGGCGCATTTCCTGGCTAGCCGCTATACTGATCTTTGTTATTTTGATTAAACGTGGATTTTGCCTGGTTTTGTGTCCGCTTGGGGCATTTTATTCCTTGTTCAACGGCATCAGCTTTCTTAAAATAAGTCGTGACCCTGAACGCTGCAACACCTGCGGTAAATGCGCCGTTATATGCCCCCTCCGCCTGCCTGAACGTACCATGAACCACCCTGAATGCACGCGTTGTCTTAAATGCGTGCACAACTGCCCGACCGGGGCGCTAAAATGGAGATTACAAATAACGGAAGGATGTGCGTCTGTACATGTCAAGAATTAAGATGTTGATTGTTACATTCCTTGTCGGACTTCTTTTTATTTCCGGCTGCGGTAGGGAAGAGGCTAAACCGGCGCAGACCACACAAACTGATAATTCGCCGGTTCAAGAACAGCAACCTTCTCAGTCAAAGCTGGACACACCTGCCCAGCAGACACCTGAACAGAAATCCCAGCAGGGAGGTAATGTGAAAATTCAACAACTGCCGCAGCCGGAACAGAACACAAATAGCCAAAAGCCCGGGCAACCGCCCCAAAACGCGCCAGAAAAGGAGAAAATAAATTATTCTTTAACCGTTGGAGCCGCCTTCCCGTCATTCACACTCACTGATTTGAACGGCGGCGCAGTTAGTTCGAAAGATCTTTTTAACAATAGAATCACTTTAATTAATATTTGGAGCACTACCTGAGGACCGTGCGTCCAGGAGATGCCAACCCTGGAAGGGTTGAAAAAGAAATACGCCAAACAAGGTTTAAGCGTAATAGGTATCATCGTAGATTCCCGCAACACTGAAAGAGCCAGGCAGGTTATTGCCGCGAAAGAAGTAAACTATACTAATCTTTTGGATGACGGGAGATTCAGTGAAAAAATCAACGCTGTGCCACAAACTTTTATTGTGGACGGTAACGGTTTGATTGTCCAATCGATAACCGGTTCAAGAACTTTGCAGCAGTTCAGCCAAATTATCGATCAATGTATTTAGCCGATCTAATATAAAAACGCCGCGAGCCTGCACCCGTGGCGTTATACTTAAAAAGAGGAGATTTGGAGAGATGTCACTGGGAAATATTGTTTTTCTTTAGAGCAATCATCTTTTCACGGAATTGGTCCATCGTCATACCATGCTCAGTGATGATTTGATCAATTGTTTTGCCTGACTGCATCTCAGTTTTAATTTCATCCGCGGTCATGCCTAATACGCTGACCATACCATCCAGGTTACGGCTCTGTTTTCCAAAACCTTTTCCTTTTGAGCCGTCAACCGCAGATTTGCCATGCTCTCTTAGCTTACCATTCAGGAAGCCGAAACCACCACAAAAACCCCCGTTTGTTTTGGCGGATATCTTGTCGGCTTGTTCCTGAGTGATTTTACCTTGCTGCACGGCTTCGTCAAGCATTTGTTTCTTAGTGTTATCCAGCGCAGTTGTTACCTGGTCTTGAGAAATACCGAGATTCGCCGCCAGTTTTGATACAAAACTCTGGTATAGGTCAGCGCAAACGGTTGTGGTGTTTGACTGGTCAGAGCTGGCGAAGGACATACCGGCAACAGCCATAGTAACGATTACCACGGCCATAAGAATTGCTCCAATTCGCCAATTTTTTGATTTCAAAAAATCCCTCCTTTCCTGGTTTAACCAGTGCACTGTTTATAGTGATATATTAACACTGTTTTACGGATTATAATCAGAATATTATGTGTTATTTCTGTGACGATTGTGTGAACAAAAGTTACGAGGTTTTAAAGCTTTAACTTGCCTTTTTACTAAATGCCTCCGCAATTGAATGGATTATGCCATATCCTTCATCGTCGTCCATTCCGTTGGTTATTACCACTAATATATAAGGATGCGAGGTTAAAATAACCCCACTGTCAGCAAGTACAGAGCCGCTAATATTTCCTTCCTTATTTGCCACCAGATAATCATTATCAGATAAAGCGGCTGGAATTCCGTCCCTATAAGATGAACTGGCCATCCACCCTAATACCTCGGCAAAATCATTTTTCCCCGACAGTATCAACTCCCAAATATCTCTCAATAAAAGCGCTACTGAGTTGGCGCTCATATAGTTCCCATCTTCGAATCTAATAGACATTCCCTCGGAGTTTAATTTTTCTTTTACAACATCTTGGCCTACTGTGCGCATTAACATTCGATAAGCAATATTATCGCTTTTCTCTAAAAGCAGTCTGCATAACTCCCGTATAGAATAAGAATCTCCTTCATCGATAGTTTCCTGTAAAACGCCGGAACCAGTTATATAATCATCAGACGTGAAAGCAATTTTATTTTCCCAATCAATTTTGTTCTCTTTTATTTGAAGCATTACTGTATATAATACTGACAACTTACTAAGAGAAGCAACTTGCATTTCCCTGTCAATATTATTACCTATCTTCTCACCGGTCTTTAAATCAAGAAAACACCAGGATACATTGTCGGATGCCAACGTTTTTTTCAACTCATCATTAATATTAAAGATTGAGCTTGATCTCGAAGATTTACTTGATTCCTCTAAAGGGTATATTGTGACTTTACTATTTTCTTTCTTTTTAATTATACCGGATATATTACTAATTATATTAAACTCATTTTTTTCGAATAATGAAACTAATAAACTTATCGCGAGTAAAAAGATTAAAAAATACTTAATCTTAATTAAAATGGACTTATTCTTTTTTCGCCTGCGCCCGAGACGGCCGCCATAAAAATCAATATTCATCTAATTAACAGTACTCCCATTTAAAATCTAAAATTCAATTTCCTGTTAATAATAACAAATATTTTCTAGATTATCAAACTCCCCACAATTTTAAAACCTTTATTTCCCCCTATTCAGTTGGCGTAAAACTACCGCGCCTGGTTTTCATCCGGCGCGGCATGAAAAGTTACTGACTATAGCATTTTATCGGGATAATAGGGAGTAGAAATGAATAGTACTGCAAGATAACTCGGGAGAATGTTCATGGATGCTATGCTGCTTGAGGTTGTTTAATCAATTAATTCGATTAAAACTCCAGCAAAGCCCTTTGGATGTAAGAAAGCAAAGTTGCTGTCACGCCACCTTCTAGTTTTTTTATCAATTAGAGGAAAGCCCTTCTTATCCAGCTCTTCCATACTGTTTTCCACATTTGGCACTTTAAGAGATATTAAGAAAACACCTTCTCCGTTTTTCTCAATAAATTTGGCTACCTCACCATCCGGACTGGTGGATTCCATAACTTCAAAGGCAACTTCTCCGATCATAAACCTGGCGACATTTATTTTTTCATTTTCATCAATATAGTGATCTACCGCCTTTAAATCAAATGCCTTGGCAAATTGTTCTTCCGCCTTTACAACATCTTTAACTGCGATACAGATATGATCAATCTTTTCCAGCTTCATGTTTTACATCCTCCCCATCTTTTTTATTAAGATTCTTCCCAAACCTTTACTTCCTTCATTTTATCTCCTTGCTTTATCTCATCTACATATTCCATTCCTTCTACAACTTTGCCGAACACCGTATGTACTCCATCAAGATGCGGGAAGGCATCATAACAGATGAAAAACTGACTCCCGCCTGTATCCTTCCCCGCATGAGCCATTGATAGCGACCCTCTAAGGTGTTTATTGGGGTTTCCCGCAGTTTCACATTTGATTGTGTAACCAGGTCCACCCGTGCCATTACCGTAGGGGCATCCTCCTTGCGCTACAAAACCTGGAATAACCCGATGAAAATTCAAACCATTATAATATCCTGTATTTGCTAATTTTTCAAAATTCGCCACCGTTCCAGGCGCGTCTTCCTCAAAGAAATCAATGACTATTTTCTTGCCATCTTCCAATTCAATGCTACCTTTTTTCAACTATCTTATCCTCCTTTAGTTTCAATAAATGTATTTTACTAAACCGAGTGGGATTTAGCAAATTACATTTAATGAAATATCCCGATTCCTTGACATGCTTTGGTATATCTGATAATCTCAAAAACATACTAAGGGTATAGATGAAAGTGTTTAATATGAATTTGCATACAAAAATAAATTATAAGCAAAGGAAGGATAAAAATGAATAATTATGAAGTAGTTCTAAACTTTTTCAACGCAGCGGACAAGCCGGTCAGCGCAAGCCAAATAGCAAAAGCAACGGGCATCGAAAAAAAAGAGGTTGACAAGATCATGAAACAGCTCAAAAAAGAGGAAAAAATAGCCTCTCCGAAGGCTTGCTATTGGGAAATAAAAAAATGATGACCTTTCCATGGATCATAGCCTTTCGGTAAGGGCGATTGCTGGTTATGGCTTCATACGCATCGGCAATGGCTAAAATGCGGCATTCCAGGGGGATCTATTCCCCCTGAAGCCCAAGGGGGTAACCCTCACCATTCCACCATCATCAAGCAGTTCTAGTACGCCACCCCGCCGATTTCCCGCAAGCTTTCCCTGGCTGATTCCAGCGCCTTAACCTGCTCGGACAGTTTTTCATAGGCTTCGGCAGCTTCTTTTTCACTGTGCTCCCTTTTCTCAATAACGCGCGTTAAAACAAGCCGCGTTCCTTCTATAGCTGAATTGAATTTTTCCTCGAAGAGGTTTTTAAAGACCTTGACACTTTTGGAGATTCGCTCGTTATAATCTGTCCTAAGCCGGCCGCAGTTACGGTCCAAATCCCGTTCCACCTTTTTCCTCATTACCCGCATAATCATCGGACCGGTGATGAATTTCGGCAGAAAAAGCGCATATAAATTAGTCGCGTTGGGGATAAACATATTCGAGTGCTCGCCAAAGATATAATAAAGCTTGGTCTCTTCGGTCAGCGCTTCTACTTCCGCAAAACCTTCGACTTTAAGATCAAAAATTTCCGCCGATTGCTTCAAAAGTTCGCCGATTACCCTGTTTGTCTTACCGGTGAACCGGGCGATTACCCGGTCGAAAGCTTCCTTCACTTTCTCTTCTACCTTGGGTTGCCACTCGTCGAAGGCTGATCGGATCCTGTTCTCAATGCAACCTTCCAGGTAGTGTATCAGCTTCCGTCCGGAAAGTTCCTTTTTAGTCTAGTATTCCTGTTCGATTTCTTTAACAATCATTATGTCCTGACTTTCCTGGAACACGGTTATTTCATGCTCAAGCTCCTGGTACACCTTGCTTTTCTCACCTTGAAAGATATAACCGTTATCCTCTTGTTCCTGACGCAGATTTATGACCATTTCGTCAAACAGTACTATCTTAGCCTTCAATTCTTCTAGGGGAATACCCAGTGCCTTCATCTCCAGTTCCAGCCCGAGCTGCAACTCCCCGGCCGCGTTGTTGCCTTTGTTGCAGGTTGCGTTAATAGCCGCGCGCCCCTTTTCCTTTAGCAGGAATTTCTCTAGCATAGCGGTAAACGCCGGCAGGTTGCTTGCTTTTATTTTTTCATCGTCGCCGGAAATCTTTCCATCCAGGGCCAACTTGGCAGAAAGCGAGTAAATATTTATCTCTTCTAAGCCAACTTTTTCAGCCAGAACTTTCTTGGCAAATTCAAGCGCCTTTTTTTTGTCCAAATCAGTTAAATAGTCAACTTTATTTAAAATAAAGAATGTCTTTGCTGAATACTGCCCAATATCCTTCAAGAAATCAAGTTCGGACCGGCTAATCGGCTGGTCGGACGATAAAAGAAAAATAGCGGCGTCCACCTTGGGGAGGTAGTTATAAGTCTCATCCGTATTGTTCTGGTAAATTGACCCTACTCCTGGCGTGTCAATTAAAACGACGCCGTCTTTTAGATAAGGCGACGGGTACTCAAGATGAACAAGCTTGACATTCTTTTCGTTGCAGGGGTTGCCCTCTTCGGTGACGTATAAGTGCAATTCATCCAGCGTTGTTTCTTCGACAACCCCGTCCAGGAAAGTTACCTTCGCGCTAATCCTCTCGCCATATTGGATTAAGGTAACAATGGAAGTTAGCGGCACGACGGCAGTCGGCAAAAGATCCGCGCCTAGGAGGGCATTAAGAAAAGTGGTTTTTCCTCTTTTGAATTCACCAAGGACAACCAAATTGAAGCGGCCTTGTAAAAGCTTCTGTTTAACTTCCCCCAGGTATTCCACGAGGTGGACAATTTTTCTCTGGTTGGCGATGTTTTCGAGTAATCCTAGGTTTTTAAGATTAAGGTTAAAATGATAGTTTGTCCTTTTTTGTTAAGCAATTTTTAATATCTGTTTGATATATTTTGAATATTGTGTATAATTAAATAAATATATAATAGTAAACTTTGTTTAGACCCTGCAGATAACTCCTACTGGTAACAGTGGGAGTTTTTGCTAAAATTAATTTAACTAGGGGAAAAGAGTACGAGGGGGTCTAAGAATGTTCAACAAGGTTTTGGTTGTATATGACGGTTCCCCGGAAGCCAAAAAAGCACTAAGGGATGGGCTTAAGTTAGCGAAAATGTCAGGTTCTGAATGTCATTTAGTTAGGGTGATTAAAAAGCCGAAACACATTTCCGATATTGAGGTATTTTACCAAGCAGCGGCTAACGAGCTAGCTCTTATCGAAAAAGAATTTGTCGGCGCCAGGTTTTTAGCCAGCCAGGCGGGATTCGACCTGCCCACGCATACCATCCTGGGCGACTCCTGCGAAGTATTGAAAAATTTTGTTCAAAAAGGTGATTATGACCTCGTAGTGGTAACACCGAAAAAAGATACTGCGCTAAAAGATGTACTCTTCGGCGGTTACGTGGAAAAACTGCTACGCAACTCTGATATTTCGGTCCTGGTTGTCCGATAATTGATTCAATCAGGTACCAATTTTATTTAAACCGTTCACCGACGTAAAATCTTAAACTTTTCAGCCAGGCCAGTTGTTCTTCCCCCTTTGGCTCATTGGAAAAGCGATAATCCGTTTTTCTGAAATATTCTTCAAAATCACTATCTAACTTCTGCAATTGCTCAATATGAATATCGGCTAATAAAAGCGTTATCTCTGTTGGAACTTCGTAGAATAAACCTATTAAGTGTCTCCAACAAAGGGCAGGCGATTTCCGGTATATTTCCTGTCCTTTTTTTTCTTTTAAAAAACTGGCCATGTAAGTTAAAGCCATCTGTTCACCTTGCTCAATTGTTTCACATATCGGACATTTTTTAGTAGTATGCAATCTTATTAGGATATCAAGGAAGACATTTACAGACCGTCTTGAAAAAATAATGGAAAGAGGCCATATCTGGCCAAGCCATCCATTTTTGTTGCTTTGTAAAACAGCTTTTATGTTTTTTAGCTCAGTCAACTTGATGTTTGCAACAAATTGATTAAGCGTGCTCAATTTATTGCCCAGTGAGGATATTTGCCAGCCGTGTTGTTTGCAAAAACCATTTTTAGACACCTCAAGCATTGTGGGAAGGCTGTTATAATATTCGATATCAAACCACGTCAGGTATGTTTTCTTGCTTTCCTCACCGTAAATACATGGGGGGCAACGATTTTCAAGCAGTAATTTTTCAATAGTGCTTTGATAAAAAGGTGGCCTGCTGTTTGCCACATTTACTCACCAGATTTACAAAGATTTTGTTTCCCTGAAAAGTTCTTTGTTAAACGCTACAGCGAGGCGTTGATTTCCCTTATTGTTTCCTTCATCTTAATCAGTTCGTTATAATCCCTTTGCCAGATCTTTACCCTTTCACGGCGTTCCTCCTCACTCAATCCCCTTTCCGCCCTGGCTTTCTGAAGGGCGGTACGCAGCCCTTGGGACACCGCGTCGGCGCGCAGTCTGAGCTCGCCGGCCACGTCCCGCACGCCTTCTTTCAGGCCGTCCGCCAGATCGTAGCGCACCCGGCCGCAGTTGCGGTCAAATAATTCCACCAGCTTATTTTTAGCGTTATTAAGAAGGTGGCCGCTAATCAACGCTTTCGGGAGTAAACCGGAGACAGACAGCATTTCCAGCGAAGGAATAAAGGTCGGGTGCTCTTCGAAGTGAAAAAAGAATTTTTTAGAACCCATAATGTATTCTCTGGATGATGATTTTTCCACCGGCACATCGAAAATCTCGGCCGAGATAGACATCATTCTATCTACAATCCCTTCGATCCGGCTAAAGAACCGCATCGACACTTTTTCAAATTGACTCCTTACCTTCAAGCGCTCTTCGTTGCGCTTTTCATTCAATACCGACTGGATCAGGTTTCTGCTGAAATCGTTCAGGCAATGAGTCAACTCTTTTGCTGACTTTTCGGACGACTCTTTTTTATAAGATTCCTCGATCAGATGTAATAGCTCACCTGTTTTAGCCGTCCTGAATTCATTAATATCCTCTTCGACCATAGCGCTCAAACGGTCCACCTCACGGTAGAGGAGATAAATCGAGTCTTCCCGCTCTTGTTCCAGCTTTTCCAGTTCAGCCGCGAAAAGTGTGATTTTTTCATCCAGATCCTGCAGCGAGCCGTCCATCGCCCGCTGCCAGAGCTGAAGTTCCAGTTCCAGTTCGTTGATGGTCCGTAACGCCCTGGCGGCGGAAGACTCCAGGAGCAGCCGCCCTTTATCGTTCCGGATAAAATTTCCCAGCACTTCTTCCAGCTTCTCAATGCCGCCGGCATCCACCCGCAGCTGTCCGTTTCCGCCGCCGGTTCTTCCGAGCAGGGCCTGGCGCGCCGAGAGAGGAATCAGGTCGTATTCTCCTTCGCCCAGGCTGTTCCACAGGGTCTCCCTGGTGAATGCCAATGCCTCGGTGATGTCTTCCGGTAAAGCGATATCGATTTTGTTCAATACGAAGAAAAGCTTGTTCACATATTTAGAAATATCTCTCAAGTAGTCAATTTCTATTTTACTGAGGGGGGCATCGATGGAAATCATGAAGATGGCGGCGTCGGAATGGGGAAGATAAGCGTACGCCGCGTCGGTATTATGCTCATAGACAGAACCGACACCCGGTGTGTCCACCAGGATGACGCCTTGTTTTAAAAATTCCGACGGGTGAATGATTTGCACCTCGCGCAGTTTTTTGATGTTTTTGGGGTTTCCCCTTTCAGTAACGTAATCGGCGATCTGGCTGACCGGAATTGCTTTTCTGGTGCCGTCCAGGTAAATGACAGAGGCGCCGAGTTGTTCACCGTGCTGGATTATGGTGGGAATGGCTGTCAGCGGCACGACGGCAGTCGGTAGCAGGTTGCCGCCCAGAAGAGCGTTGATGAAGGTGGACTTGCCCCTTTTGAATTCACCGAGTATGACCAGGGTAAAAGTTTCCCGGGAAAGTTTATCCGCACTCTCTTTTAAAAGCGAAGCGGCTGGGCTGTTTCCCTTTTTTGCAGCAAAATCAACTGCTTCAGCCAGGATCTGCAAAAGGCTATTTTTCTTTAGCACATAATGGTCCAGCACCACAAATCACCCTTTCGTAAAAAAGATTGCCATAAGAACTGTCAAAACAGGTAGCGGCGCTATATACGAAGCCGGCAAAAAATAAAAACTCCCACCAATAAGAAAATATTGGTAGGAGCTATTAGCCTCGACAAGGCATATAAGTGAGCTCCATCACCTCATAATATCCGCTTATTAAAATTTTATTTGAAAAAAATTATTAAGTCAATATGAAACTCCAACAGGTATATAGTGGAGTTTTCTGTTTAGACTAATTTTCAGCAAGGGGAAAGAATTACAAAGGGGGCTCCCAAAATGTTCAACAGAGTTTTGGTTGTGTATGATGGTTCGCCGGGAGCAAAAAGGGCATTGAATAGTGGCCTCAAGTTAGCGAAAATGGTTGGTTCGGAATGTCATTTGGTCAAGTTGCTTAAAAAGCCGGAACATGTTTCCGACATTAAGGCATTTCACCAAGAAGCAGCCGGCGAGCTAACTTTTGTTGAAAAAGAATCGGACAGGCCCAGGTTTTTAACTAGCTTAGCGGGATTTGACTTGCCTACGCATACCATCGCAGGCGAATCCTGTGAAGAGTTAAAAAACTTTGTTCAAAAAGGCATGTTTGACCTCGTAGTGGTAACACCCAGAAAAGATAACATGATAAAAGATATATTCTTCGGTAGTTACGTGGAAAAACTTTTACGCAAGTCCGATATTTCGGTCCTGGTTGTCCAATAAAGTTGATTGACAATAAGGTTTTTCCATGGTATTTTTTATGAGTATTGTAAATATGTATTTACATTGTTCATAGTTTTATCATTTAAGAGGCGATGGAGTTCGCCTGATGCCTATGAGCGGCTAATGACTCCTACTTTTAAATAGTAGGGGTTTTTTATGCGCGCGCGGCAAAGTGTTCCATAATTCATAGGGCTCACCTGCTGAGTTTTTATTTAACCAGTTATATCTAGAATAAATAAAATATTTTTATCTCCGAGCCTTTTCACCTGAAACTCTAAAGTTATGGTGGTTGGCCGGCAGGGTTTGAAGGGAAACCTTCAAGCCTCCCATTGCGGAAAGGAGAGCTTAATTCGCACGTCAGCCGGATAGGGCATTTTTTCGCAATGCCTGGCCGGCTTTTAATATTGCCTTGGTAAAGAACCTGGGGCTAATTTTATGACACGCTCGATGGGAGGTGTTTTTCTTGTAAATATAAGAATATGGAAGACCTGGATAAATAGCTGAACGGAGTTGAAAAGAGGAAATGGACATCATATGGCAAGGCTTCATAAAAGCGCTGGAATTACTTTTTACAGGAGATCATGACCTTTTTGAGATTACGTTGCTTACCATCAAGGTTTCCGGCACGGCAACGTTAATTAGTGTATTGATTGGGGTTCCCTTAGGAACGTTCCTGGCCCTATCCTTGTTTCCCGGGCGTAAGCTGATTGTGAGCATTGTAAACTTCGGCATGGGGCTTCCGCCAGTGGTAGTGGGCCTGTGGGTGAGCATTTTTCTGTGGCGGTACGGGCCTTTGGGTTTCCTGGGATTAATGTATACCCCAATCGCAATGATCATCGCCCAATCCCTGATTGCTTTTCCCATCGTAACCGGTTTTACCATTGCCGCCATTCAGCAGCTAAACCCCAAACTAAGACTGCAAATTATTGCCATTGGCGCCACCTGGTGGCAAACGCTTTTTCTCCTGGCGCGGGAAGCCCGGATGGGCCTTCTAGCGGCAGTTATTGCTGGCTTTGGCGGCGTGGTTTCTGAAGTGGGTGCGTCCATGATGGTTGGCGGCAACATTAAAGGCCAAACTGCGGTTCTGACCACGGCCACTGTGTTGGAAGTTTCCAAGGGCAACTTAGACATCGCAATGGCAATCAGCTTTATTCTACTGACCCTGGCTTATGGCATAACCCTGATTTTGACAATTCAACAACAGTGGAGGCGGACCTCATGAGCGAAAAAGTCATAGAAGTAAAAGATCTCTCGCTAACTAAAGGGAAAAACAAAATATTAGATATTGAATATTTTTCTCTCAACCAGGGTGAGATCGTTGCCTTAATAGGCCCCAACGGAGCCGGCAAAAGCACCCTATTGCAGGTGCTGATGCTTTTACAGCGCCCCACCGGCGGTGAGTTGTTTTTTAAAGGCGAAATAGTTGACTGGAAAAAACCTATCAAGCAGCGCCGCCTTATGGCAATGGTTTTCCAAGAACCCCTGCTGCTGGATACAACTGTTTACAATAACATAGCTTCCGGTCTGAAGGTAAGGGGACTTCCCATGGAAAAATCCCGTGTACCAGTTACTGAGTGGTCGCAAAGACTGGGCATCGAACACTTAATCCATCGTTCGGTGCGCCACCTCTCCGGTGGTGAATCACAGCGGGTGAGTCTAGCCCGGGCACTAGTTCTGGAGCCAAAAGTACTTTTTTTGGACGAGCCTTTTTCGGCGCTAGACGCCCCCACGCGGACGGCACTAACAGTAGAACTGGGGCGAATTTTGCGCGATACCGGCATAAGCTGTGTCTTTGTTACTCACGATTTTAGTGAAATTCCTCTCTTGGCCAGTAGGGTAGTAGTTCTGGAAAAAGGCAGGATTATTCAAACAGCTGCTCCCCGCGAGATTTTGACAAGGCCGGCCAGCCGGACTGTGGCGTCTTTGGTAGGTATAGAAAATATGCTCCCCGGTACAGTCGTGGAAAAGGATGGACGTGGTGTTTTCGTACAGGTAGACCAGAATACAATCAGGGTCTCCGGGAGTATGGCCGATGTGGGCGATACGGTACATGTCTTGTTGCGGCCGGAAGATATTAGTGTTAGTACTACCCCAGGAAAAGTGGTCGACGGTGCCAACATTGTATCCGGGAAAATCCGAGAGTTGCTCTCACTCGGTTTTCAATATAAAGCAACAATTGACTGTGGTTTTCCGTTGGTTACAATAATCAATCCCGATCAGGTATTTGATGGAAATATGGGGATGGGTCAAGAAGTCTATCTATCTTTCAGTCCCGATAAGGCACACTTAATTAATGATGAGCGCTAATTGTTCACTTGAATTGACTTGACAAAGAGTATTTTCCATGCTATTTTTTGTAAATAATATTTATAATTTCATTATTTTTTCGAGGCGATGGAGTTCGCCTGATGCCTATGAGCGGCTAATGACTCCTACTTTTAAATAGTAGGGGTTTTTTATTGTCAATAATCAAAGCGCTCAAAATCCTAAAAATAGTGAGACATTCTTTTTATCGTTCTGACGTTATGAATTTAAGGAGACAGTATAGATGAAAAAAAGATCCAGGATAAAATTTTATGACAAGGTTAACCTATTGAGGAGTGTTTTTGCAATATTTGTAATATCAATCACTTTGTTTGTAGAACTGGCAAAAGAAATTTTTATTGAGGGAGATACTAATCATTATGAGTGGTTTGTGTTAAATTGTTTACAGAATATTTCCAGCCCCGCTATGGATAAGGTAATGTTATTTTTTACTTTCCTCGGTTCAGTCGAATTTTACCTTATAACTATACCTGTTATTCTGGGAGTGCTGGTCTGGCGTCGCCGCTGGCATGAGTTTGGGGTAATATTATTTTCTGTAGCCGGCGCGCTGGTTCTTAATAATTTGTTGAAATTAGCTTTCCATCGCGTTCGACCCAATTTATATTTTATAAAAGAGACCGGATATAGTTTTCCCAGCGGCCATGCCATGATTACCACCGTTTTTTACGGTATAATATTATTTCTTGTTTTCCCGCTAGTCACATCCAGGGTATGGCGAAATATCCTGGTTGCATTGGCTATTTTTTTTACTATAGCTATTGGTGCAAGTCGGATCTATTTGGGAGTACATTACCCAAGCGATGTACTTGGGTCTTACCTGGCAGGCCTTTGCTGGCTAGCTGCTTCAATTATCATTATAAAATCACCATTCCGGTTACGCCTAAATCCGAGGGATACAGATGCGCATGGAATTGGAGAGTAGAATTACAACTCGAAACCCCAAAAGAGGTGTTAATTAATGTGGAATATTATTTTACTTGGCCTGGTAAGCCTGTTTACCGATATCAGCAGTGAAATGATTTACCCATTAGTCCCCCTCTACCTGGTTGGGATATTGGGCGCTACTCCGGCCATTGTAGGTCTTATCGAGGGTATTGCCGAAAGCCTGGCTAGCCTTTTGAAAGTTTTTTCCGGCGCTGTTTCAGATAAATTTCAGAAGAGAAAGCCACTTGCCATCTTTGGTTACGGGTTGTCAGGACTTTTTAAAATTCCAATAATTCTTGCCGTCTCCTGGACCTGGGTACTATGGGGGAGGATCGGCGACCGTTTCGGCAAGGGTGTGCGCACAGCGCCGCGAGACGCGTTAATTGCCGAGTCTGCTAATCCGGAAAAAATGGGCTGGTCATTCGGGTTGCATCGCATGTTGGATACTCTGGGCGCGGTAATCGGTGTTGCCCTGGCTTTTTATTTCTTCACTAAATACGAGGGCAATTACAAAGCCGTTTTCATCTGGTCATTAGTACCGGCATCCCTGGGTGTAGGCCTTCTATTCCTAATAAGGGAAATGAAGGCGAAAAATGAAAACTTGAAAAAACATTTCTCGGCAAACTGGCGCTCTCTTCATCCGCGTCTGAAAAAATTTTTAATAGTAGTGTTCCTTTTCGCTCTGGGCAACTCTTCCAACCAATTTCTTTTACTGCGTGCAAGCGAATTGGGTTACAGTGCCCAATCCATCATCCTTCTCTATTTGCCGGCCGTGAGCAGGACCGCTAAGAAGAGCCCGGTGATAATCACGCCCATCAACATGCCTCCCAGCGCCTTTGCTCCCAGCAAGAAGCCAACCAGCAAGGGGACGATAACCGGGATCAATCCAGGAACCATCATTTCTTTAATAGCACGCTTGGTGACGATATCGACGCAGCGTCCATATTCGGGCCGCGCCTTGCCTTCCATCAGGCCTTTAATTTCTTTAAACTGACGGCGCACCTCGTTAACTACCTCGTAGGCCGCCCGCCCGACGGCGCCCATGGCCAGCGCGGAGAAGATGAAGGGTAAAGCGCCGCCGATTAATAGGCCGGCCAGCACCCAGGGATCTTCCACTAAGAAGCTGATCTTTTCCAAGATGCCTGCCTCAAGCCGAACCCGGGTGATTTCCTGGGTATACGCCGAAAACAGGACGATGGCCGCCAATCCCGCCGATCCGATGGCGTAGCCTTTGGTCACGGCCTTGGTGGTGTTGCCTACCGCGTCCAACGGGTCGGTAATGTTGCGGACTTCCGGCGGCAGTTCGGCCATCTCAGCGATGCCGCCGGCGTTGTCGGTGATCGGGCCGTAAGAGTCGATGGCCACGATGATCCCGGTCATCGAGAGCATCGCCATAGAGGCGATGCCAATCCCGTAAAGGCCGCCAATTACGTAGGATACCAGGATCCCGGCGACAATGGTGAGAGCCGGCGAAATACTGGCTTCCATTGCCACCGACAGGCCGCTGATGATGTTGGTGGCGTGGCCGGACTGCGAGGCCCTGGCAATGGACTTAACCGGGCGGAAACGCTTGGAGGTATAGTAATCAGTCAGGAAGACGATGATTAACGTGACTGCCACGCCCACCAGCGCCGCGTAGAAAAACCGGGGCGAGCCGAAAATATAGGTGGTGGCCGGGTAAAACCCGATCAGGGCGATTATCGCCGCCGCTGCCAGGCCCTTGTAAAGGGCGGTCATGATTTCCTGTCCCTGGCTCAAACGGACGAAATAGCTGCCGATGATCGTGGCGATTATGGCGATACCCCCCAAGACCAGGGGATAGATGATATACTGCTCCTTGCCGGGGAAAAAGAGCTGTCCCAGCAGCATGGCCCCGATGGCCGTGATGGCGTAAGTCTCGAAGAGGTCAGCGGCCATACCGGCACAGTCACCCACGTTATCGCCCACATTGTCGGCTACGACAGCCGGGTTGCGCGGGTCGTCTTCCGGGATGCCGGCTTCCACCTTGCCAACCAGATCGGCGCCGACGTCGGCGCTCTTAGTATAGATGCCGCCACCCAAACGGGCGAAAACGCTGATCAAGCTGCCGCCAAAACCAAGGCCGATCAGGTAATTCGGGTCCCTGAACAGTGCGTACATCCCGGCTACGCCCAGCAGCCCCAGGCTCACGCACATCAGGCCGGTGACAGCGCCGCCCTTAAAGGCTACCACAAGGGCAAAGGGCAGGCCCTTTTTGGCCGCCTCGCCGACACGCAGGTTGCTCCGCACCGCCACGTTCATCCCGACATAGCCGCACAGGCTGGAGAAAACTGCCCCGATGATAAAGCCCAAGGTAGTGATCCAGCCCAATCCGAAATAAAGAATAATAACAATGATAATCCCGACAACCGCGATGGTCTTATACTGGCGGTTCAAGTAGGCCATAGCGCCTTCCTGGATCGCGCCGGAGATCTCGATCATTCGCTTCGAGCCGGGCGGCTGCCTCAAAACCCAAACGGTGAGGTAACCGGCAAACAAAATACCGATTACGGCCGCGCAAACTGCATATAAAGGAAACGCCGCGTTTTCCACTTGCAATACACCACCTTTTCATTTTTTTAAGATTTTTAACATATAGGATTAAGAAATCAATTATCACCTCCTTAAAAATTTTGGACTGCTAACAAACTGTAACTTTCACCCCCCCTCGTGTTCGCAATTGAGTTCGATAAGGACCTATAAAAAACAAAAACCCCCACCCGAAGGTAGGAGTCATCAGCTTTTTAAGGCTCAGGCGAACTCCATCGCCCCCCGCAGCGGGGATATTACTTTGTTTAAAAAATAAAAACCCCTACCATCACCGGTAGGAGCCATTAGCGATTCGCGTTTGGCGAGCTCCATCGCCATATATTATTATAACATATATAACATACCTTCTAAAAATATGTCAATTCATAATTTGATCTTGATTTGATAAAATTAATTTGACAAAAGAATTTTTCCCATGGTATATTAAAATAGTTGTTGTAAGTAGTATTTATACGTTATTTTTCCTTTTTCCGAGGCGATGGGGTTCGCCTTATGCCTGTGAGTGGCTAATGACTCCTACTTTCTAAAAGTAGGGGTTTTTTATTGCCAATAATTAAAACGTTCAAAGGAGGTTGGAAGTAGCTATAAAAATTATTGAATTTGATGTAAGGAAGAAAAAATAGTGGCTGTCGCCGAGCCCAAAAGGAGTGGAGCATAGTATGTTTAAGCACATTATGGTTGCCTTCGATAATTCCGTGTATGCGCAAAAGGCTTTGGACAAGGGTCTGGCCCTGGCAGAGGCCAGCGGCGCCTTTCTTGAACTAATTACTGTTGTTCAATTACCGGACTATGCCGAAACTATTGATGAAGTAAACGAGATGATCAGTGATGGAAAGAAATTTTACCAGCCTGCTCATGAGCATGCAGCTAATGAAGCGCAAAAGAGGGGCATTAAATTTGCCTCTAATATGCTCCACGGACACATTGGCGAAACCTTGGTAAAATATGCAAAAGACAATGTGGTTGACCTGATTTTAATGGGCTCGCATGGCCGCAGCGTGGTTGGCAGGCTTCTCTTGGGCAGTGTTTCGAATTATGTGGTGAAGCATGCCAGGTGTCCGGTTCTGATTGTAAGAGAATAAAAAAAGAATATAGATAATTAACTAAATAGAATTATTTTCCAAAAGTAAGTGCTTTTAATTCCGGGATGATCCAGGTTATTGAATGAGTAAAGAGTAATAATAATAAATTAATGTAGAATTGGTGCCGCATGCTGGAACTTTAACGGATCTTAATAGGCTGAATGAAAGGTGAACGATAATATGGAACAAATCTTTATGCTGGCTTCTTTTTGGCTTGGACTAGCCGTTTTTTCCGCTGTCATCGCCTATCACCTGCGCATTTCAATTGCGTTAGTAGAAATATGCGTTGGGGTAATCACTGCGGCTGTAGCTGCTTACTTTGGCATGACTGAAGCGTTAGGCGCTAATCAGGAATGGTTGCGCTTTCTCGCTTCATCCGGAGCTGTTTTGCTGACTTTCTTGGCCGGTGCCGAACTTGAAAAAGAAGTACTACAAAAAAAGTTGAAAGAAGTAACGGTTGTCGGCCTGGTCGGCTTTTTCGCGCCTTTTCTTGGTTGCACAGCGATAGCATATTATGCGCTTGGCTGGACATTGCAGGCTAGTTTGTTAGGTGGCGTGGCACTCTCCACGACATCAATGGCAGTTGTCTACGCGGTCATGCTGGAAACCGGCTTCAACAAGACTGAATTTGGCAAGGGAATTCTAGGTGCTTGCTTTATAAATGATCTTGGAACAGTTATAGCCCTTGGCCTCTTATTTGCCCCGTTTACCTACAGGACTGTTATTTTTATTATTGTTACTGCTGCTGTATTGTTCCTGTTGCCCTTTCTCACCCGCTGGCTGACCCGTATCTATGCATACAGAACTGCCGCTATCAGGGCGAAATGGGTCATACTCGTCCTTTTTGGCTTAGGTACTTTGGCTTATTGGTCAGGAAGTGAGGCGGTGCTTCCCGCATACCTAATTGGTATGATTCTGGCCGAATTCTCCAATGAAGACACCTTTTGGCTGCGAAGACTACGGACTTTGACCGTGGGATTTCTCACCCCATTTTATTTCATTCGCGCGGGCACACTTGTTTCTTTATCTGCCTTGATTGCAGCCCCATTGGCCTTCCTGGTGTTGCTAGGAGGCAAAGTGGTGTCGAAGATTTTCGGTCTATATCCATTTATTGGGCTGTTCCGGCATGAACGCAATGAGCGATGGTACTACACCCTGATGATGTCCACCGGATTAACATTTGGAACAATTTCAGCGTTATTCGGCTACTCCCATGAAATCGTGACGCAGGCTCAATACTCTTTTCTGGTGGCGTCGGTCATTGCCAGCGCAGTTGTTCCAACGGTTATCGCCGGACTTGCTTTTTTGCCCCGGCATCTTCTGCCCGAGCCTGAAGAACAGATAAAACCAAAATATGAAGAAGACTTAAGCGAAGAGGGTTAAATTTTATTTTACGCAAATATAAATTGGTTGGAAGTTTCCAACCAATTTATATTTGCGACTTGCATAAAATTCTTCAGATTAGCAGGATATCGATAATACCCTTATAGAAATAGATCAAAAGCAATCAACTTTGGATATTCCAAATTAAAATGTTCAAAGGAGGAGAAATTAAATGATTTATTCTCATGAAGTGGAAAACATGTGTACTGTCACAAAAGGCCCGAAACACGGGCCGGCAGCGATTCCTGAGGAAGGGAAATGGGTCAAGGTTTATGATGTGAAAGATGTTTCCGGTCTTACTCATGGGGTTGGTGGGTGCGCGCCGCAGCAGGGCGCTTGTAAAATCACCTTGAATGTAAAGGAAGGTATTATTGAAGAAGCTTTGATTGAGACTATCGGGTGTTCAGGCATGACTCATTCGGCTGCCATGGCTTCAGAGATACTGCCGGGAAAAACTATTTTGGAAGCGCTTAATACAGATCTGGTATGCGATGCAATCAACGTGGCAATGAGAGAACTTTTTTTACAGATAGTCTATGGCAGGACGCAGACGGCGTTTTCAGAAGGCGGGCTGCCTATAGGCGCCGGTCTCGAGGATCTGGGAAAAGGGTTGAGATCCCAGGTGGCCACCATGTATGGAACTAAAGTAAAGGGAACACGTTATCTGGAAATGGCAGAGGGTTATGTAACCAGTATGGGGTTGGATGAAAACAATGAGGTTATTGGATATAAGTTTGTGCACCTTGGGAAGATGATGGAAATGGTTGCAAAAGGTGTTGACGCTAATGAAGCTATGCAAAAAGCCACCGGTCAGTACGGCAGATATGATGAGGCGGTAAAATACATCGATCCCAGGCATGAATAATTTTGAGATAGGAGGAATAAAAGGTGCAACTATTTGAGAGTTATGAGAGAAGAATAAATCAAATCACCCCGGTTTTAGAAAAATACGGAATGACCAGCCTTGACGAAGCGAGGCAAATTTGTGCGGATAAAGGAATTGACGTTCAGGCGATTGTAAAGTCAATTCAACCAATCTGTTTTGACAACGCCGTATGGGCTTATACTCTTGGCGCCGCGATCGCGATAAAAAAGGGACTAAAAACAGCCAGCGAAGCTGCCGAAGCATTAGGAGAAGGACTGCAGGCTTTTTGTATCCCCGGTTCGGTTGCGGACCAGCGACAGGTTGGCGTCGGCCATGGCAACCTGGCTGCCATGCTGCTAAGGGAGGATACGAAATGTTTCGCGTTTCTTGCCGGCCATGAATCCTTTGCTGCCGCGGAAGGAGCGATAGGCATCGCGAAATCCGCCAACCGGGTTAGAAAACAACCGCTAAGGGTTATCCTAAACGGTCTTGGTAAAGACGCCGCCTATATAATTTCGAGAATTAACGGCTTCACATATGTTAAAACTGAGCTTGACTATTTTACCAGCGAGCTGAAAATTATTGAAGAAAAACCGTTTTCCAAAGGTGAAAAAGCTTTGGTTAAATGCTATGGTTGTGATGATGTTCGTGAAGGGGTAGCCATCATGCATCATGAATTAGTTGACGTATCAATTACCGGCAACTCAACGAATCCCACACGTTTTCAACACCCGGTCGCTGGAACTTATAAAAAAGAGTGCATCGAACAAGGAAAGAAATACTTTTCAGTAGCCTCCGGAGGGGGCACCGGTAGAACCCTTCACCCGGATAACATGGGAGCAGGTCCTGCTTCATATGGAATGACGGATACCATGGGCAGGATGCATTCCGACGCACAATTTGCGGGCTCATCCTCAGTACCAGCGCATGTAGAGATGATGGGGCTGATTGGCATGGGTAATAATCCGATGGTTGGGGCATCAGTCTCAGTTGCCGTAGCAATTGAAGAAGCAATGAAATAAGTACCTATATTATGTAAACAATTATTGATACACGGGTTACTTATTTATTTATTCTCTTACTCTACCATACTAATGGAATTAAATGATGATGAACCTTTTTACAAGGGATGACGTGCTATTTCCCGCCTTTTACCCGACGCTCTAAGAGCTTCGGGTCATTTTATTTAGGTCTGAGATTATTCCTTGACATTGTAAAATAGTTAAGAATATAGTTATCTTTGTTAACATATATCATCGCTTACAAATTCCTTCCTAAAAAGAAAAACCATAATAATTGAAGAGGGTAAGAAAAAATGAATGCTCCTAAATTATGGACTAAGGATTTTTTGATTATTTCACTTGAGAACTTTTTTGTTTACTTCACCTACAACCTATTAATTGCCATAATAGCGGTATATGCGACGGACAGGTTCAACGCTT
This sequence comes from Pelotomaculum isophthalicicum JI, assembly GCF_029478095.1. Classification (NCBI taxonomy): domain Bacteria; kingdom Bacillati; phylum Bacillota; class Clostridia; order Eubacteriales; family Desulfotomaculaceae; genus Pelotomaculum; species Pelotomaculum isophthalicicum. Next base: position 23,992 of record NZ_JAKOAV010000031.1, read on the forward strand.
CACCCAGTGTAGCTGGCCTTTCAGCCGGCATTTTTATTCTAGGGGCGATTGGGGGACGGTTATATGCTGGAAGTTCAATTGAACGCATTGGGCGGAAAAAGATGCTTTATATTAGCTTCGCGTTCTATTTAATGACCACACTCTTATATTTTGGAGTATACAGTTTGACCTTCCTGTTAATCCTCCGTATGTTCCATGGGGCAGCTTTTGGCATGGCTTCGACAGCTACGGGAACAATCTCGGCGGAAATTATTCCAAATGAGCGACGCGGGGAAGGAACTAGCTATTATGCTCTAAGCATGACTCTTGCAACAGCTATTGGCCCTTTTCTGGGGATGTTTCTCACTCAACATGCGAACTTTAACGTAAATTTGATCGTATGCGCTATTGCCTTAGGCGTTAGCTTTATCGTTGCATTCCCTTTAGACGTTCCAAAAGTCGAACCAACAAACAAAAAATTTGAAAATATGGAACTATTTAACCTTAACGGTTTTATTGAACCTAAGGCAGTACCTATTGCAATAATTACGGCTTTGACATGTTTTAGTTATTCGAGTATTTTATCTTTCATGGCGACTTACTCAAAGGAAATAAATCTAATTAATGCAGGGAGCTTTTTCTTTATTTTCTATGCCGTTGCTATTTTAATTTCTAGACCTTTCACCGGTCGCTGGTTTGATATAAAAGGAGAAAATTTCGTGATTTATCCTGCTTTCCTGTTATTTGCGATCGCCCTGATTGTCCTTGGCCGGGCTCATCAAGGTTCCTCAGTTTTATTGGCCGGAGTCTTAGCGGGTTTTGGCTATGGAAACATCTTTTCCAGTGCCCAAGCTCTAGCTGTTAAGGTATCGCCCCAACATCGCAAGGCTCTAGCGACCTCTACTTTTTTTATCTTTGCGGATGTAGGAATGGGTATCGGACCCTTCATACTAGGATTTTTAATCCCAACAATAGGCTATCGCGGTTTGTATGTAAGCATGGGTATCGTTGTATTCGCCACTTTCTTCTTATACTATTTCTTGCAAGGTAGAAAAAGCATGTCTCATGTATCTGCTGCCGAATAAGTTGTTTATACTTTGATATTTAAAGTTGGTTAAGGATGGTTTTGAATTATATCGCTTATGAGTGTGCCTATAAACCCCGTTATCCCAAGGGAGCTGTGGCATGACATGGCAGCAAGAGCCCTTTTAGGTTTCACAAAAGTTTAGCGCGCTAAAAATACGCTTGTGTCAAAGTTTACCTGTAATGCGTATTATATACGATAAAGGGGGTTGCAGTAATGCAGCCACACCCTCCTACGACAAAAGGAAAGGTTGCTATGTTAAATCAACCGTTCTATTTCGAAAATAACTGGTATTATGTTACAGAACCTGGCGCGCTTGTAGCTCTTCAGGTTCATGGTAAAGATATTAGCTTTTTTGTTCCCTACTGGTTTGGGGTAACTGAGACAGGATCTCTTGCCGACCAGTCCGACGCAGCTACTTTGGCAACATTAAGGCAGCTTGGTGTGCCGGTTTTGGCTTTATTGTATAACCTTGCCGGTGTCATTCACAAATTGCTGACCACCGAGAATCTACGTAAGCTTCTTATAACCAATATTTTAAACATGCTTATTCGTAAAGGATTTTTTGGCGTAAATATTGATTTTGAATTTGTGCCTCCGGAGGATAGGCCTTTTTTGACCACATTCATGGCAGAGCTTTATCAAACACTTAAACCATATGGTTATCTGACTACCATTTCAGTTCCCCCAGAACTGCGGGACGATCCAAAACATCCTTTTTCAGGAGCATTCAGCTACCCTGATCTAGCCCGGTACAGCGACCAGGTATATATATTGGCGTACGACGAACATGTAGCCGTACCCGGGCCGGTCGCTTCAATCGGATTTGTAAGGCAAGTACTGGCCTATGGTCTGTCCGTTATTCCCCGGGATAAGATCCGCTTGGGAATGGCTGTATACGGCCGAGAGTGGGCTGACCGTAACAGACTGCCAAAAGAACTATCCTTTAATGAAGCTATAGCCACAGCTAATCGCCATGGAGTTAGTATCAGGTACAACGCTGTGGTGCAAGAGCCAAACTTCACTTACAAGGAAAATGGTGTTGAACATATCGTTTGGTTTGAGGATGTACAAAGCTTTGCAGCTAAAATCAACATCGCTGTTCAAGAAGGAATACCGGGTATAGCAGTCTGGCGATTGGGTTTAGAGGACCCTAGAATTTGGGAGTTGCTCCGGGGGATGCGGCGTTTTTGATATCATTTCCTCCGAAAGCTCTTTTATGGTCGGGGCCGCATTAACAGGCAGTGGAGTAACCCTCTCTGCTTTTTGCCTGGGTGATGACTTTGAAGAGGATTATGCTCCGGCTTTCTTCCTGGGACAAGCAAGGTATGATCGTGAGTTAAAGAAATTAATGAATTCTGAATAGTAAAAAATATGTTATAATTATAATAAATTCAGAAGGAGGGAGAAAGGAGCAATATCGCCAAAAGTGCTCCCTAAGTAACTATGAGCATAGAATTAAAAGCCGATCTTATAAGTCGACTTGGTAAAGTCTCCATGGGAAAAGAACCTGCCGACTTGATTATTAACAATTGTGATGTATTAAATGTCTACACTGGCGAAATTCTTGAGAACCAGCAATTGCTTATTGCTGGAGACAGGATCGCTTACGTGGGAACGAAACTTGACTTTCCGGAGGGTCAAAACACCAAAATTATCGACGCCGATGGACAGCTGATTATACCGGGCATGATTGACGGTCACATACATATGGATGCATCATTAATGAATATAGAAGAATTTGTCGGCCTTTCCCTTGCCCGGGGTACTACCACAACTATCACCGAGTGTTATTTTACTTCCAATGCCATGGGTATCCAAGGAGTTAATGCTTTTATCGATCAATTCAAAAACCAACCGCAGAGAATTTTTGCCACAGCCCCAATTATATCCTTTCTATGTTCCGACAATGGAAACGGTATTAGTGTGATTAATGAGTCTGAAATGATAAGTTTGCTGCAGCGGCCGGGAATAGTGGGCACCGGTGAAATATACTGGTCTAATCTGCTTGATACCGGCTCAAACGAAGGTTTAATTAATATTATTGAGGCGGCCATTTCGCTGGGAAAAACAGTGGAGGGACACGGGGCAGGCGCTAAAAGCCAGAGATTAGCCGCTTTTGTAGCTCATGGCATTGATTCTTGCCACGAACCCATTACCGCTGAAGAGGTGCGCGACAGACTGCGACTGGGTTTGTTTACCATGATTCGGGAAGGTTCGATCCGCCGGGAATTGGATGCTGTTATTGGTCCTTTAACCGAAATGGATTTAGCATTACGCAGGGCAATTCTAGTTTCCGATGCAGTTTGGCCGGTTGATTTGCTCCGATACGGTCACATGGATTACATAGTGCAAAAGGCCATTAACCTGGGACTTAACCCTGTGACGGCAATCCAGATGGCTACTATTAATGTGGCAGAACATTTTCACCTGGGGGGCCACCTCGGTGGGATAGCGCCAGGGAAATGCGCTGATATGGTAATTATCCCCAATCTAAAAACAATTGAGCCCAAGTTAGTTATTTGTCGAGGTAAAGTGGTAGCCCAGGATGGCAGAATGCTAGAAAAACCGGCCAAAACACACTTTCCGGCTGATACGTATCAATGCATTAATATTAACCCGGTACAACCCGGCTTTTTTAGGGTGCCGGCCACTTCTCCAATAACCAAAGTACGTGCCATAGAATTAATCACCAACATTGTTAACCGTGAAACGACATTGGATTTACCAGTAATTGATGGAGAAATAGCACCCGCCGGCGGCGATGATGTTTTAAAAGTGGCGGTAATCAATCGCTACATCAGAAATATTAAGGGCTGTACCGGATTTATCAAGGGATACGGACTGAAAAGGGGTGCGCTGGCCAGCAGCTATTCTTACGACGAAGGAAGTCTGGTAGTAATGGGTGCAAGTGATAGCGATATGGCCGCCGCAGTAAATCGAATCCGCGAGTTGCAAGGTGGCATTGTTTATTGTTGCGAGGGGCAGGTAATTGAAGAACTGCCGCTTCCCATTTTGGGATGCATTTCCGATATCCCAGGGCCAGAAGTGGCTGCAAAAAACACATCCCTGGAAAGAGCGGTAAGAGAGGCAGGATGCAAAATTGACAACCCGCTATTAACATTATTTACCGTTACCTTTACCGCCATACCTTCGCTGCGGTTACTGTCCAGGGGATACTATCAATCCAGAGAAAAACGGATGGTGAATGTACTAGCCTAGCCACCATGAGGGGCGTGTGGGCACTGGAAATCCTCTAAATTTAAAAAACTACTTGTGAAATATTTAAAGTTGCAGTATCATTAGAACAATTAAATATAGTAAACTGTTGATTGAGAAGAGTACATAGTTTGGATTGCTTTACAGAGAGTTGCAAGGTGCTGGGATTGCAATAAGCAACGTACTATGGAATGGGCTCATAAAGGTGGGAGGAAAGGTCTTTGACTAAGTAATGCCCAACGGGATTTCCACCCGTTACCATTGGAATGCGTATGATGGTACGTAAATGAGTGGATGCGTTTGCATCAATTTAGGTGGCACCACAGAAGTTATAAGCTTTTGTCCTATGCAAGACGGGACAAAAGCTTTTTTATTTGCCCCCAAAGGACACAAAATGAAATTCAAAGCTTAATCCAGGGAAGTGTGTAATATGAAAAAAGGAAGATTTGGCAATTACGGCGGGCAGTATATACCGGAGACATTGATGAGGGCCGTGCAGGAACTGGAAAAAGCCTACGAGTTCTATAAAAATGATCTCGCTTTTCAAAATGAGCTGGAGATTTTACTGAAGAAGTACGCGGGCAGGCCATCGCTGCTGTATTATGCGGAGAAGATGACCCGGAAACTTGGCGGCGCAAAGCTATACCTCAAACGAGAGGACCTCAATCATACAGGCTCCCATAAAATCAACAATGTCCTGGGCCAGGTACTGCTGGCCAAACGCATGGGAAAAACCCGCGTGATCGCGGAAACGGGCGCAGGGCAGCATGGCGTCGCCACTGCGACAGCAGCTGCCCTGATGGATATGGAATGCGAAATATTTATGGGCAAGGAAGACACCGAGCGACAGGCTTTAAATGTATTTCGCATGGAACTGCTGGGCGCCAAAGTCCACCCGGTCACCAGCGGCACGATGACGCTAAAAGACGCCGTAAACGAAACTATGCGCGAGTGGACAACACGCATGGATGACACGCTGTACGTCCTGGGTTCTGTCATGGGGCCGCATCCCTTCCCTACCATTGTACGGGATTTTCAGAAGGTCATCGGTAAAGAGATTAAAGAGCAGATCATGAAGACAGAAGGAAAACTACCCGACGCGGTCATCGCCTGTGTAGGCGGTGGCAGCAACGCCATGGGAGCCTTTTATGAGTTCATTCAAGAGCCGTCGGTGAAGCTCATCGGCTGCGAGGCTGCCGGACTTGGCGTAGACAACCCAAAGAATGCGGCAACAATTGCCAATGGTGCCGTCGGCGTGTTCCACGGCATGAAGTCCTACTTCTGCCAGGACGAGTACGGTCAGATCGCACCGGTTTACTCCATCTCGGCGGGGCTTGACTATCCGGGCATCGGGCCGGAGCACGCGCAACTCTCCGACACAGGCAGGGCACAGTACGTCCCGGTCACGGACGACGAAGCTGTAAATGCCTTTGAATATCTTTCCCGCACGGAGGGCATCATTCCCGCGGTTGAAAGTGCCCACGCCGTTGCCTACGCCATGAAGCTGGCGCCCGCCATGGCGCAGGAGCAGATCATTGTCGTCAATCTATCGGGACGGGGCGACAAAGACGTGGCGGCAATCGCCAGGTACAAGGGGGTCGCACTTTATGAGTAAAATTACGAAAGCCTTTGAAAACCGCAAAGCCTTAATCACCTTCATCACGGGCGGCGATCCCGATATTGAAACCACGGAGAAACTGGTCCCCGCCATGGCGGCGGCAGGCGCTGACCTGATCGAAATCGGCATCCCGTTTTCTGACCCGATTGCGGAAGGCATCGTCATACAGGAGGCAGACCAGCGTGCCCTGCTGGGCGGGTGCACCACAGACATGCTGTTTGCTATGGTCGCCCGAATCCGGCAAAAATCGGGCGTTCCGCTGCTGTTTATGACTTATCTAAATCCAATTTACACATACGGGAAAGAGAGGTTTTTGACACGGTGTGCCGAATGCGGCATAGACGGGCTTATTGTCCCGGATCTGCCTTTTGAAGAAAAAGACGAATTGGCAGATCTCTGTGAGCGCCACGGAGTTGACTTAATCTCGATGATCGCCCCCACCTCGGAAGAGCGGATCACCTTGATCGCCAAAGAAGCCAAAGGGTTCATCTATTGCGTATCTTCCCTTGGCGTAACCGGCGTGCGTAGCGAGATTACCACGGACATCGGCAAAATGGTGCAAAAAGTTCGGGAAGTAACCGGTGTTCCATGTGCGGTCGGCTTTGGCATCGCCACACCAGAACAGGCCGGCAGCATGGCCAGGCTGTCCGATGGCGTAATCGTCGGAAGCGCAATTGTCAAACTGGTTGCAAAATTCGGCAAGGATTGCGTTGAACCCGTCTCAGAGTATGTGCACAGTATGAAAAAAGGCATTGATGCTGCCACTAAATAAAGCCATTAATAAATTTAGGAGGACATAAATTATGTACAAAAATATTTTGAGCAAGACAACAACCAATCAGGAACTGACTGAACAGGATATTTTTCAATTGATTAACTCCATCAACAATGATGAGATCAGTGATGTTCAGATCGGCGCTTTTCAGGTCGCACTTCTGATGAAAGGCAGTTCACTGAAGGAATTGGCCTTCTTCGCCAAAGCCATGCGGGAAAACTGTGTTCCCCTGAAGCCGAAGGTGGAAGCCGATCTGATGGACACTTGCGGGACTGGCGGAGGTTTAAGCACTTTCAATATTTCCACTGCAACAGCCATCGTTGCTGCGGCAGCGGGTATCCCCATCGCAAAGCATGGCAGCCGTTCCATTTCCAGCCTGTCCGGCAGCGCGGACGTGCTGGAGGCTCTGGGTGTCAACATCAACCTGACGCCTGCACAGGCTGAAAAGATGATTGAGGATATCGGCATTGCCTTCATCTATGCGCCTTTGTTCCATCCGGTTATGTGTAAGGTTCTGCCTGCGGAATCGGAACTTGGGATCAAAACTATTTTCTATACAATCATTGGCCCATTGATCAACCCAGCTTTCGCACCCAGACATATCCTTGGCGTTTACAAGCCCGATCTGCTCGATACCGTGTCTTATGTGGCCAAAGAGCTCGGCTACACCAACGCCATGTTTGTACATGGCCTGGATGGTCTGGACGAAATTTCACTGCTTGGCAAAACCAGAATTAATGAGCTGAAAGATGGCGAGATCACAACCTATGAGATTGAGCCCGAGGACTTTGGCATGGAGCGCTGCACGCTGGAAGAGATTAAAACAGGACTTCCCGAAGAAAACGCAAATACAATCCGTGGTGTCTTTTCCGGTGAAATAACCGGCCCCAGGCGTAGTGTGGTTATTCTTAATGCTGCCGGCGCCTTGAAAGTCGGCGGCAAAGCTGCCAGTTTTGAGGAAGGCATAGCACTTGCCCAACAGTTGATCGACAGTGGCGCCGCGGCGGAAAAATTGAAGCAACTGTGTAAAATGTCCAACTCGTTTGCGGAGTAGACAAATGAATACGAGATTCTCCGATGCGTTGTTGGCAAGAAAAAAGGCCGGATTCCTTCCCGTTATTCCCGATATAAAGTGCGCTTCCCCCAAGGAGGGCGATCTGCTGCGGGGCAGAGATCCGGTAGAAGCGGCAAAGCTATTGGCTAAAGCAGGCGCGCCTGCACTGTCGGTGGTCACCGAGCCAAAAAACTTCGGCGGCTCCCTGGAATTGCTGGAGCGAATTGCAGCAGAGACAAAGCTTCCTATTCTCCGCAAGGATTTTATCACCAGCGTAGAGGATCTGAAGCTCACAAAGACTTGTGGCGCAGAGGCAGTCCTGCTGATCTGTGCTATTCAGCCGTTTCCTTTGCTGATGGAGCTGTATGGAGAAGCGTTGAAAATCGGCCTGGAACCGCTGGTTGAGGCTCATACGAAAGAGGAATTGATTATGGCCGGGAAAACCGGCGCCAAACTTGTGGGGATTAACAATCGCAATATCCTTGAACTTGAAAAGGATGACGGAACCGTTTATGCCACAGCGCTGCTGGCCGCATATAAGCCCAAAGACGCCATACTGATCAGTGAAAGTTCCATTCAAACCCCTGCGCAAGCACAGGCGGCAGTTCGCGCAGGCGCCGATGCAGTACTGATCGGAACAGCTATCTGGCAGGCTGAAAACATGCGTGAGCGCTATCTGGCTCTTAGCGAAGGATTGTGAGATCAAGTCAATGGGTGGCATTAAAGTAAAAATATGTGGTTTGAAACGCGAAAATGACGTACAAATGTGCATGAAGCTGGGTGTGGATATTCTAGGCTTTGTTACGGAATACCCGATTCCAGTTCCCTGGAATTTGAGCCGCTCCCAGGCGTTGCCGCTGTTGAGCATGGTCCATCCCCCGCACCAAAGCTGCATTGTTACCGGCGGCGCTCCCGAAAAAGTGATCGGACTGGCAGCCAGCCTGCGCCCCTCCATGGTGCAGCTTCATTACCAGGAAACACTGGACGATACAATAATAATTTCTGATGCACTGCGGAAACTGAATATCGATGTGATTAAAACAGTTCCTCCAGCAATGGAAGATCGAATCTCACAGTTTGGCACTACGGATATTGAAGCGATCGTTGGGGAACTGTGCAAAACCAGTGTTTACGGATTGCTTGCAGATTCACGTGTTCCATCAAATGCGTCCGACAATGGCACCGAACTGGATCTCAAGTTCTGCTCACAAATAATCAAGCTATCTTCAAAGCCGGTCATCATTGCCGGCGGAATAAATGCCCATAATGCCCGCGATTTTGTGACGCAGACAGGCGCCGGCTTCATCGATGTCATGACCGGCGTAGAGAGTATCGTGGGCGAAAAGGATGCTGCATTGCTGTCTCGCTTGTTATCAGCCATTCGTAATCCATCGCCTTTTTAATTGGTAAATTATCTTCATCATCAGTTTTAATCCCAAATTTCTCAGCAGCCTCAATTTGGCTATTAAGCTAAATGCTTTGCTATGAGCTCGCTCTATGACATAACCGGCCAGCAAGGTGTCAAGGCCATCACCATCCGGACTAACTACCAGTTCCTCCTTGGCTTTACCAATTCATCCTGCGGCTTGTAAGCAAGGGTGATGATATAGTCTCCAGACTGGCTTATCCCTCAACGGTAAGCTTGCCTGCTTTTGCGTTTAGAGTGGCCTTGGTGACGCCAGGGAGTGCCGCTATGATTTTTTCAAACTTAGCGGCGCAGTCCATTCAGGTAATGCCTTTAATTCGATAAACAAAGATCGGCGCATTTAATCCTTCAGCCCAAGCACTTCACCTTCAAGTAATTTTGTTGGCTGTATTAACCTTTATTTACAAATTCCCCATTAAAATGATTTGTTCGTTTTTTTTAAGGATTTTGTTTGATACTAGTTCCCTGCAATATATAATATGATTATAAGTCATTATTGGTATGAGTGGACGTGTTTGTTAAACGAATGCAATTTTCCATGCGGGAGGTATTTTTGTGAACGGCTATGCCCACAAACTAGAGCGTCGGATCGATTGGTTTGAAGTTGATTTTCGTGGACACGTGAATAATGTGTCGTTCATATACTATGTCCAGGAAGCAAGGGTCGAACTTTTACATATAATCGGTTTGATGCAATCTCAGGCAAAAGAAAAAGAAGGCCCGGTGCTGGCTTCGATTACCTGTCAGTATTACCGTCCACTATTTTATCCGGGCAAAATTCATGTCTATTCCAAGGTATCGGAGATTAAAAATACAAGTTTTGTTATCAAGCACGCTATTTATAATAATCGCAATCAAATGGCCGCTGAGGCGCAAGATATTCTCGTTTACTATGATTTTGTTAAAGAGACTAAACTAACAATTGCTGATGAACTCAGGAAGGGACTGGAAAAGATGAGCAGCGGTAATATAGTTCCCCCGGAACCTCTTTAAGCAGTGCGATAAAGCAGTAGCAAACCGAGACTAGCATGTTTACCAGGCAGAAATATCAGGAACTCATACCAATAGCTTGGAATTTCAGTTCCCTGATATCACCGTAAAACGTTTTTCCAGAGCATGATTCTTGTGAGGATAGCAGCACTTCACGATTGCCGGGAAGGGCTCAGCCTGTCGACAAAGTCAATGTCGGCAGGCTTTTTCCATTTAAATGGCGAAATAACTAAAAAGAGAAAAGCTAAAAGATCTAACCGATTAACGAAAAACCGCCTCTGGGTGGTCAATAATTTGGTTGTCACGGTGGTCAACTTTTTAATTAACACAAGCAAGCCCTGTGGTCAACCTGGTAGGGTTGTCCATAGGGCGTCACTTTCCATAATCCTTGAGTAGGTGAACCCCAGTTGCACAATATGTTCGACGTGCGACCATGCACAATGGCAACGGTCAGTATGCACAATCTCGGCGGTCAACATGCACGTTCTGTGACGGCATATTCAGCCAGAAAGTAATTTTTGTATTGAGCAACTCTGGGCGCGAAGAGTGCAGGTTCCAGGATATGCCGGAACAGCACTGGGTGTTTAGCGTAATAACAGAATTATGTGAGCGGGGCGTTATTTCCGGGTACCCGGACGGCAGCTTCAAGCCCGGGGGCATTATCACCAGGGGAGAGTTTGCCAAGCTGGTCGCAGCAGCCCTCGGTTTGGCTGAATACAAGCCGCCGCAACCGTCCTTTACGGGCGTGGCGCCAGACAGCTGGTGCTGGGGCTACGTTGAAGCGGTTTCCCGGGCAGGCCTGGTAAAGGGTTCAGGGGGCGGCGAGTTCCTGCCCGGCGAGTTGATCAACAGGGAGCAGATGGCGGCAATGCTGGTCAGGGCGGCAGCGAGGCGAAAGCCGCAATCGGTGAAAAGACTGCCTTCAGCGACGACGCCTCCATCTCCAGTTGGGCCAGAGGCTACGTGGCTGCAGCAGCTAGAGCTGTAAGCGTAAAAAAGGGCACACCTGTACATTAAGAGAGGTTTGGGGTACTTTTATTTTGTTGGGGCATGCGGCAGTCGGCCGGCAGTGCATCAGACCAGGGCATTAAACTGTCAATAACAGCAGGATCACCCGTGTCTACATTAGGCAGCTGCTCAAACAGATAGGTTAGATAGTTGAAGGGTTTAAGATTATTCTCTTTGGCGGTTTCGATAATGCTGTAAATAATTGCACTACTTTTAGCGCCCCTGGGAGTATTGGCGAACAAGAAGTTTTTCCTCCCGATCACGAAGGGCTTTATCGAGCGTTCCGCCCGGTTGTTATCTATCTCCAACCGGCCATCCAGCAGGAAATTGTTCAGGTTTTCCCATTGATTCAGGCAATAGGTAATCGCCTGCCCAAAAGCGCTTTTAGGCAGGGTTTGTTGCCGCTGTCTATTCAGCCAGACATAGAAATTATCCAGAACCGGCTTACTTAATTTCAGCCTTTCTTCATACCGTTCCTGATCGGATATATTTTTATCTTTCAGTTGGCGTTCAATGGCAAACAGCTGATTACAGTAGTCCAGTCCCATACTAGCTGCTACCGGCTTGTTTTTCTGATCAGGCGGCAGGGCCTTGAGTGTTTCCGCAAATTTCCTTCTTGCATGTGCCTTATTCGAGAACTGGAATAAGGCACATTATCCCAGATGTATGATTATCCAAGAAGGTATGATCAAAGTTGAAGGGATAGGTAAAGCTTTAAAACCTTCTCAGATAATCATAATGAAACAATCATCGTAGAAAATCAGGCAACTCATTATCACGGACAGTGTTATGATCTGCGTTGGCTGGTATTGAGAACCACCGCTCATTCCATTCCTTCAGATGCTTATCCACAGTATTCTGAGATATCTCAGCATAAATCTGAGTAGACTGTAATGACGAGTGTCCCAGAAAGTTCTTAATCACAGCAAGCGGGACACCTGCTTCTAACATATGGCTTGCTGTCGAATGTCTCATTGAATGGGGCGTATAACTGTCATCAATAAATAAGCCGGGATTCATCTGCTTTGCTATCCAGACATATTTTTTGAAGATTTCTTCGATGCAGGATACGGTCATCTTTTCGTGTGTCTGGCTGGAGAATATATGCCTTTCCGGAAGCGATGCTATTTTCCCCCTTTTAAAATAGTTTTTCATTTCAACATTTACCTATTTCCCCAACCCAATTATTAAAAACTCCACCTCCTCACATACTTCGGTCAAAGTGGCGGAAATGATTAATACTTCCTATGGCTGGTACCGGGCGGGACATATCCTCGCACTCGGAGGCCTGCACCGGATCTCTAGGATAAGCTCCATGGCGTCGTATGCCGTAAACTTTGGGATAAAATTTACTGGATTATTTCACAAATCACTTTTATTTGACCATTGAATTCACTCCTTCCTGGTCGGGAAGGTCCAATTAAAGCTTCTCATACTATGTCAAGGCACCCAGGCATTTATGGCTTTTTATCGGCCTCGCCTATAGTTTAAAATCTCTGTCTCTCGACAAGGTTATATTATAAATTGCCATAATTGAAATTTTTAGTTATATTGTATAACATGAGAATCGATTTTCCGTTTAATATAAAAACCCATTCATAGCGAAATGAATAGCAATGTTGGGCTTATAAAAATCCCGACATATTACTCTCCTTTTCATAATGGGATCATACCGATTCAAACTCACACATTAACTTACTCACAATTATAATCAAATAATTGCATATTTCTAGCAGTTATTCCTAAATAACCATTTTATGGATGTGTATAGCCTGATAAGAATCATGAAACAACCAAAAAATAACCCCTTCTACAAAGGGGTAAATCTGTGTTTATGTTCTTCGAATTTATATCGGCTCATTAAAGCAACCTTGTCATATCCGTCAAATTCGATCTCATAAGACCTGTTACCTACCTCTCTAATTCTACTGATTTTGTCCATGTTCGCTATAAATGACTTGTGAACTCTAAGGAAATTACCTCCTAATTTTTCTTCTAACTTACTTAGGGTTTGATGTGTCTTGTAAATATTGTTTTCTGTATGAATCAGATTAATTTTTTCCTGTCTCTCAATAAATAGGATATCGCTAGGCGCTATAATAAATATTTCATTCTTGGCTTTGATCCTAATTTTTGGGGGACTGCTCCCAATATCGTTTCTTTTTTTTATTTCTTTCGTAAGATTGCTTATAATTTCATTAATTTTTGCTTTTTTCACTGGCTTTAGAATGTAGTCATATGGGTGGACAGCGAATGAGTCAATTGCATATTGAGAGTACCCTGTTATAAAAACAAAAAATATATCAGGATTGAAATCATGTATTTTTTTAGCGACTAATATTCCGTTCAACCCTTCTTCTGGGGCCAGCTCTATATCCAATAACGCTATGTCCAGTTTATATTCCCTGGCAAAATTGATTGCTTCTTTACCGCTTGGAGTATCAATTACCTTGTCAACGGAAGGGTTTTCAGATACCAACTTTTTGAGAAATCTCCTGGTGTAAAGTTCATCTTCTAGAAGCAAAATATTTACCATTTACATCTGTCCCCTATATCGTTATCATTTTTTTCAGCATTGGTTACACCTCCTTCCCGGCAATATTCAGAATGCTGTCAAGAACCTTAGCTGCTTTGTATCCCAATGGAGTCATCAAAATAAGACTTCCGAGGATTCCCAAAATCACTGCAAAAGCGTCGGCGGCCATCTTTTGCGTTATAAGCATAACGATGACAACGGACCATACGGTTAAAACAAGGAAGGCTTTTTTCCTTTGTTCCTGCCTTATTGATTCATCTCTTATTTGTTTCTTTGCTGTACCCGCCGGCACCCATCTAAAGATAACGTAAATACCCATCAGTAAAATTAATGCTGATATAAACGTCAATGATACAGGGTTTACAGCTAAGGTTGCTAATTTGCCGAGGCTTATCAGTAAAGAGACACCAATCACCAGGCATAATGGATACGTGCTTAAGTGAACGCCTCCTCCAAAAAATCTCAATGATGCAAAGGCTATCAGGCATAACATGGTCGTTATGAAGGTATCCACCAGCAAAGATAAGGACATTATTAGCACTAACTGAACCAGTGTTCCGAATATTAGCTCCAACCCATAGGTGAAAATTTCTACTTGATCCCGGTTAACCTTTAACTGCGCCCCCATGACAATGGCTATTTTTCGGGCTAGAGTTTTTATCATCTACTTTTCTACCTCTGTCAGGAAGATATACAATAAATGTTGTCCGTTCTTCCGATACTACGTCAATTCTTCCCCCGTACCTATCCACCAGTTTTTTAACCAGGTACAAACCGTACCCGCGAGCTTCGGACTTCTTTGTGGTAAAACCTGCTATAAACAACCTTTGTCTAACCGCTTCAGGAATTTTAGGCCCTGTATTGTAGACATACATGACATAATTCAAGTCTTCATGCTTTATTTCTATGGCCACCCTACGGTCGATATTGGCTTGGAGAACTGCGTCAAATGCATTATCCAGGAGGTTGCCCAAAATACTGCATAAATCCCAGGGAGGTATATTTATATCGGCAATATCGCATTTTACGGAAAAGGCAAAGTCAATTTTCATAGCCTCAGCCACTTTTCGTTTGCCGTTTAAAAGCGCCGTAAGAGCAGGATGGCCAACGTATACTATTTCTTCTGAATGTCTGTAATTCTCCGCTATACCTTCAATGTATTCAATGGCTTTATCCGCTTCATCCAGGTGCAACATAGCCTGCAGAGTCTGAATATGCCTGCTGTGTTCATGTTTTTGGACTTGCAAAGTATTTATTAAATTCTCCACTTGTGAGAGGTGCGTTTTTAAAAGATTTAATTCCACTATTTTCTTAGTATTTTCCTCAAGGCTTTTGATTGAAAAAACGACTAGACCGCTTAATAATAAAACTGCTAAATTTATAAATGGTAGAAACGCTTTTAAATCATGGATATCTTTAGATAGATATATTTCTTGATTAATTAATACATTAAACAAAGTATTCAGAAGGATGGTAGAAATAATCACTGATCTACCATTTTTATACAAGGCAATCAATCCCTATCTAAACTTAAGTCAAAGATTATAAAATTATATTTCTTTATAAAAATATATAAAATAACCATAATGTCACCTGATGGCAGAAAGTATAATATATTCAACCATGGCTTTAAAACAAGGCTATCTATAGTAACGGCAGTTATATTGAGAAGTATCGGCAATAACGCTCCTTCCAACACCCCAAGAATCAATGCCCCCGCGGCTATTGAAATAAAACAGTGCCATAAATTGGTTCCTGTAATAATCGAGTAGCTAAAAGTCGGGAAAATTAATCCCGACTTTTTGGCTCTCACAGAACCGTACGTACGGGCCTCGTATACGGCTCCTGACAAACCTCGGTCGTTATCATTCATAATAACAAGGCAAAATCCCGACTTTTACCTTTGTCATATCATACAGCCTAAGCGTATCGAACCACCGGTTTGGAAGTGCCATGCTGATTAACGGGCTTGCTGAGTTTCTCCAACGTGTCACAGAAATTTTCTCAAAATCTCCGTGATAGCCCATCCGGCGCAACTGCTTATGCAGCGCTTTCCATGACTTCCATTCCTTCATCTTTTTCATCCGGAGTCGCCTTCTTATCCAGCCCATCAGGTCCTCCAGCAATGTTTTGCAGTTGGCTATCCTGAAATAGTTAATCCAGCCGCGCAGTACAGGATTGATCTCTTTTATGATGTCTTCCAAATTCTTCCCCTGATTCCTTTTGGTCAATTTCCTGATCTTATCCTTGAACCGCTTGATTCTTTTGGGGTGTATGATCACCCACTTCTCGCAAATGTTGACTCCTAAGTAGGCCACACCTTGGTATACGCTGGTTATGCAAGTCTTTTCCCGGTTCACCTTTAGCTTCAGGTCTTTTTCCAGTATCTTTATGGCATAGGCCATGTACTGCCCTACCTGTTTCCGGCTTTTTCCGAAAATCAGGAGGTGAGTAGCCCAGGGGAATCTCACCCCCAGGCCCTCTCAGAACCGGACGTGAACCTCTCAGCTCATCCGGCTCCCATTATCCAGCCCCAGGAAAAATTCCCATTTGCCAGTGTACGAACAGTTTT
>NZ_JAKOAV010000032.1 GCF_029478095.1 Pelotomaculum isophthalicicum JI
GGTTCGGTAAAGCGGGTCTGGATACTTGCTTTATCTCTCTGTTCACTTGTTGCTGACGTAAAGCTTTCGCCTTGTACTGCGCTTTTTGTATGGAGGCGGGTGTGCTCACAGCACTTCACCTCCGCTTATACGTTCACCGTAAAGATGTGCCCGAAAGTCGGGAACCAGCGGATACATGAAAATCTGTTTGGGGGTGGACAAGTATTCGGTATAACGGTCCATTCTACCCCTGCCTGCTGTCAGACCAAGTGGTATCCAATTAGCTGCTCTATAACAGGTTCCTTTGTAATGCTCTATATCCACAAATGTTTCCAGTAGAACCGGCTCGTAGCCATACCGCTCCTGAAAATCGCGGCGTACTTGTTTTGCGGCCAGCGACAGCGCTTTGCTGGCTAAATTTTTTATCTTTACCCAAGGGAAGATCAGAAACCGTGTGTTATTCACCACCAGGTGCAAGCGTTGACTGCGCTCTTCTTTAGTCCAGCCGATCCAAATATCTCGTTCGGCCAATGCCCAAGCTGCAGCTGAAAACAATATGCAACCCAACCGCTTCTTCTCCGCTGAACCGGACCAAATAAAATACCGCTGATGGGCGCCGAAGGGGCGCTTGTATCCTAGCTTGTGGTAACGCTCCACATACTCGTTCCACAGGCGAATCCCTTCTTTGCTGCGTACACTCTCCAATTCAATTGGCTCATATTCGAATACTGTTCCACCTATCTCTGGTTCGGGTTCGGTTCTCTGTCCGGGAACTACCTGTTCGCGTGAATGGGGTTGTGTTTTTTTCTTTTCCGGAAGCACTAGCTCTTTTTGCCTTTCAAGCTTATCCAGCAATTGTTTGCAGGCATCTATCTTATAGCGGCCATTGGGAGCGTTCCAAGACAAGCCTTCACATATCGTCTTCGCCAATTCGTGGCGACTCAATTTCGGAAATAGACGCACCGTTTCGATGACATCTCGAAGTTCTTCAGCTCTAAACATACGCCCGCATATTAATATGAACCCATTTTCATCATGTTTCATAGTGTTGGCCCCTTTCTTCTGGTAACCCTCACTATTATCTCATAACGAATATAATTTGTCCAGTAGGGTTTTGCGAAAAAATATTCTCTTTAAAAGGATACAACGCCTTTAATTTAACGGCTCTGAGAATTATGCGTCAGTACTGGGCAGACGTATCGACTTATTTCAACGATTTTTGCACCTGCTGCAAAACATCGCCCACTTGATCGTTAAGCTGCAAAAGGCGGGCGCATTGCTGAGATATGTCGGGATGACCGGCAGACGCTACTTGTTGCAGCAGCTTGCCCATTTCCACAGTGCCGTTCTGTGCATCCCGGATAAAAAAAGAAGCTTGCTCACGCGATAGCAACTCACTTGCCCTGTGTTCAAAAAGGCCGGAAAACAAGATGTCCAAACCCCCATTTCTGTAGTCTGTAGTCTGTAGTCAGAATAAAATAATCTTCTTGAATTATTCTGTATTCTGACTCCCGGATGCTGACTACCTGTTATTTAGTATGCTCATCCTGACGAATACTATGTTTGTCTTGTTTTCTGCTGACATACAATCCGATTGCCGCGACTATAAAGATTACACTGACAACTTGAGCCGCCCGGAGCGGCCCCAGCATCAAGCTGTCGGTACGCAACCCTTCGATAAAAAAGCGTCCGGCGGAATATAAGGCCATGTAGGCTAGCAGGATTTGACCGTGAAAATCCGCCCGCTTGCGGTAAATCATCAAAAAAATAAAAACAAGCAGATTCCATAATGATTCGTATAAAAAAGCCGGGTGGTGGTATTGCCCGTCGATGAACATCTGCTTTTGCATAAAAGCGGGGAACCTGCCGATAAACTCCCGGGTGACCGGACCGCCGAAAGCTTCCTGGTTAATAAAATTGCCCCAGCGGCCAATCGCTTGTCCGAGAACGACGCACGGCGCGAAAATATCTCCCATTTGCCAAAAATTCAGCTTATGTTTTCTCACATAGAGGAGACCCGCCAGAGCACCCCCCAACAGGCCGCCGTGAATGGCCAGCCCGCCGTGCCGGACGGCGAATATTTCAAGAAGGTTGTAGCTGTAATCCTCCCAGCGAAAGAGAACGTAATACAATCTCGCGCCTATTATCGCGGCTGGGATAATGTAAATCAACAGATTAAGCACATGATCGGGATCTATACGGCTTTCCGAGGCGAGGCGGTAAGCCAGCGCCGCGCCGATGATGAAGGCGGCGGTCATAATAATTCCGTACCAGTAAATAGCCAAAGGCCCGATATGAACGGCAACCGGATTAATCATATTTCCCCTCCGGAGAGTATAAATATCTGAAAGTATTCAGAATTCAGGAGTCAGAATTCAGAATGTTTCGGAACAATAAACCGTAACATTATTCTAGATCCTGAGTATTTATCATTTTAGCATAATTTCCTTACATATCAAAGAAACAGACTGGCTATTACCAATCCGCTTCTTTTACGACCTTTTCTTATATGTCCCTCTTTCTCTTATTCTGACTTCTGACTCCTGACTCCTGACTCCTTTTCTGCTCTTGTTAAACTGTCTATCAACATCCGCGCCGCTTCATGGCTGTTTTTTACCAGCGCCTCGACATCCTCCGGACCGGCGTTATACACATGCATGCCCGCCACCACCAATACAGGCTTGCCGCAGACAACCGCTATCCGTTCGGCGACAGGCTTGGCTATTTCATCATCTTTATGGCCCAGCAGCGGAATAACAATAGTATTGCAACTCATCACGCCGGGGTCCCTCAGGCTGGGCCTGGGCAGACTGAGGGCGGCGGCTCCGACATGTGTCCTTTCACCCCCGAAAAGCTGCACAACCAAACCGTCGCCGGTAACCGAAACCAGCAGTTCGACCCTGTGTTTCCCTTCCCCGGCCGTATAATACTTTTTTTCAACCAAAACTCTTTCCCCCAAAAAAAGAAGCGGCTGACCTTAGTCTACCCCTTCTTTTCCATAATCTTGCCCAAAACCCTGTTGAAAAAGTTAACCAGCGCTTTCCCGGCGAATCATTTCTTCAAACTTTTCGGGCGGAACAGGCTTCCCAAACAGGTAACCCTGCATTTCATCACATTGATGCTGCTTTAGAAAGTCATACTGTTCTTCGGTTTCCACGCCTTCCGCCACCACACCAAGTTTGAGGCTTTGCCCGAGCACGATAACAGTTGAAGCAATCGCCTCATTATCTTGATCAGTGCCTATCTCACGGACAAAAGACTTGTCAATTTTTAGTTTACTGATTGGAAAACGCTTTAGGTAATTTAGTGAGGAGTAACCCGTGCCAAAATCGTCAATAGCCAGTTGAATACCCATATCCTTTAATTCATAAAGCATTTTCACGGTGTACTCGGCGTTTTGCATGGCCACGCTTTCGGTTATCTCCAACTCCAGCCAGCATGGTTCCAATCCGGTTTCTTCTAAAACCCGTGACACTACTTCAACCAAATTTTGCAATTGAAACTGGCGCGCCGAAAGGTTCACCGCCACGCGCAAGGGAGGGTAACCCGCGTCCTGCCAGGCCTTGTTCTGGGCGCAAGCGGTGCGCAATACCCATTCGCCTATTGGCACGATCAATCCGGTATCTTCCGCCAAAGGGATAAAATCCCCCGGCGGGATCAGTCCCCGCTCAGGAACCTCCCAGCGCACCAAAGCTTCCATGCCGATTATCTTTCCCGTATTAATATTTACCTTGGGCTGGTAATAAACCACAAACTCATTACGATCCAGCGCGCGGCGCAATCCGTTTTCTATGGCCAGCCGTTCAAAGGCCTTGGCGTTCATGGCCGGAGTATAAAGCTGGTAGTTGTTTTTACCGTTCTCTTTAGCCCTGTACATCGCGGTATCGGCATTTTTCAGCAAGCTCTCGGCATCTTCACCGTCACTTGGATAGAGGGCGATACCGATGCTCGTGGAGATGTAAAGCTCATGAACGTCAATACGCACCGGTTCCCTGACGGCTCGGAGAATTTTGCGGGCAACCTTGGCCGCGTTTTCCACCTGAAGTATTTCCGGCAACAGCACGGTAAACTCGTCGCCTCCCAATCTGGCGACGGTATCGTCTTCACGCACATATCCGACCAGCCGCCTGGCGATAATTTTCAGCAACTGGTCTCCCAGACCGTGGCCCAGCGTATCGTTTACCAGTTTAAACCGGTCCAGATCGAGAAACAGCACCGCCAGCATCTGTTTATTGCGCTTCGCGTGCGCTATTTCCAGAGTAAGGCGGTCCTTGAAAAGCATCCGGTTTGGCAAACCGGTTAAAGCGTCGTGAAAAGCCTGGTGCCGGATCGTTTCTTCATAGCGCTGCCTTTCCGTGATGTCCCTCGAAACAAATACAACCCTGCTTTCGCCGGTTACAGTCTGATACGTTTTTCCCGTGCTCTCAAACCAGCGCAATTCTCCGCTCTTATGAATAAACCTGTAAATGACCTGTTCTATAGCCTTATGCTCAAAAACTCTCCTGAACGACGCTTTGACAGCGGGACAATCCTCGGGATAAATCAGATCGACAACTTTCCTGCCAATCAACTCACCCGGCTCATAGCCCAAAACATCCCGGTAGTTTGGACTCAGGTACAAATACCGCTCATTGCTGTCTATCTCACTGATTAAGTCATAGGTGTTTTCGGTAAGTGTGCGGTGGCGCTCCTCACTTTCACGCAAGGCCTCCTCAGACCGCTTCCGTTCGCTAATATCACGCAGGATAACGGTATACAACTGTTGCTCGTCGAAATAAAACTCGCTTATCGTTAATTCGATGGTGACTGCCGAACCGTCTTTCCTGCGCCCGGAAATCTCCCTGATCGCGCCGGCGCGCTGGTGTTCCCCGGCGATCTGGCCGCCGGAAAGGCAGGTATCGTAATCTATGTAGAACTCCGGCATCAGCAGGTTGATGTCCTGTCCGAGGACATCCCCGCAGCTGTAGCCGAAAATGCGCTCCGAAGCAGGGTTAAAAGACTGGATAACACCGTCCGTATTGATGGTGATGATACCGTCGAGCGCATGGTCAATCAGTGTCCGGTTGAACGCCTCACTCTGTTCCAGCGAAGTCTCAGCCTGCCTGGCATGCAGCATCCGCCGCACGCGATGACGCAAAACCGCCCAGTGAATGGGCTTTGTTATATAGTCGGTAGCCCCTGCCTTAAACGCCATGTCCACATCTTTGTCATCTTCCAGTTTGGTAATCATGATTACCGGCACGCGATCCCCGCCGGGGAGTTCCTGCAACCGGGTGCAGGCGGTAAAACCATCCATCACCGGCATCATGCAGTCCATCAAAACAATCTCCGGCCGTTCCAGTCTAAAAACGGACAGCGCCTGCGCGCCGTTCTCCGCATCAACAACTTTATAACCATCGCTTTCCAGGACCTGGCGCAGTTTAAACCGCATATATTTAGAGTCATCCACCACGAGAATCAAGGATTTCTTTCCTTCCCCAACTTTACCTTCCATATTTTACCTCTTTTATTGTCTTGTTTATACCTGTAGAATGCCGTCACAGTTAACAATCTGATTACAATAACGTCATAAAGCGTCGGGGGTTCCTAATTATGGATTATTAATTCTACATGCTCACCTTGAAATCCTTCCATTGAAAAACCAGCAAAATCGATAATATTCTCAATGAATATTATGGTTGAATTAAGTTTTATAAGCTTATTTTACATTAATACACGGTCATAAAAAAGTTTGTTTAAGGCCAAGATAAATAATAGTTTCAAATAAAAAAAAGGGGGGGGGACTTAAATGATGGCAAAGGGCTGGAACGATTTTCAAAAAGGTGTGGAAGTAAAGGCTAGCGATTATAGCAATGATATTACCATCTGCTATAATGGTCTTCTGGCAAAATCAGGCGCTGACCAGGTATTTTTGCATTACGGCTTCGGTGACCGCTGGATGGATACAAGCACCGATAAAATGAATAGAACCTACAGAGGATGGGAAAAGAACATTAAAATGAAAAGCGACAAAGTGAATTTTTGTTTCAAGGATTCAGCCGACCACTGGGATAACAACAATGGCAGCAACTGGATAGTCCGTTAGCGGCAGGTCAGGGGCAGCTAAACTGCCCCTATTTTATTGAATCCTGTTATTGATTAAAGAATTTTTCAATTAACTCATCGCTTAAATTCTTTTTTATCGACACTTTGCCGATACTCAAGGGAAGAACAAAAGTCAAACGTCCGCCGGCAGCTTTTTTATCGTGATAAAAACTATCGACGAGATCTTTCGGCGCAAGATTATCCGGCAATTCCAGCGCCAGACCCGCGCGACGGATTAACGCTTCGATCCGGCTGAGATCGGAAATGTTTAACAATCCGAGCGCCACGGCCAGCCGGGCGGCAGAAACCATACCGATGCCTACCGCTTCACCGTGCGTATATTTACCGTACCCGGCAAGAGCTTCCACGGCGTGGCCGACAGTGTGGCCGTAATTTAGGATAGCCCGCAGGCCGCCTTCAGTTTCATCTTCCTCAACCACCTTCGCTTTAATCCGGCAAGACTCCCGGACAACATGGATAAGCGCCTCGGTATTACCTGCCAGTAACGCCTCGATGTTTTCTTCCAGCCAGGCAAAAAAATCCGCGCTCCAAATAACGCCATACTTAATCACTTCGGCCAGCCCCGACCGCAATTCACGTGGAGGCAATGTTTTCAACAGGTTTACATCGGCTAGCACAAAACCAGGCTGGTAAAAAACCCCGATAATATTTTTCCCTCTGGGGTGATTAACCGCCACTTTACCGCCTACGCTGCTGTCCACTTGGGCAAGAAGCGTGGTCGGCACCTGAATGAACGGCACCCCGCGCAGGTAGGTCGCCGCGACAAACCCCCCCACGTCTCCGGTCACCCCGCCGCCGAGAACAACCACCGGGCTTTTTCGATCAATCTCTTTGTCGAAAGCCAAATCATAGAGGCGTCCGGCTGTGGCCAGCGTCTTATTCTGCTCTCCGTCGCCGATTTCGCCAAATGTCACATCAAAACCGGCTTCCTTTAGGCTCTTTTCAGCATCCGGTCCGTATAAGTTTCTAACGGTGCTGTTGGTAATCAACAGCGTGTTTTTCCCAACCGGCAGTTTTTTTAAACAATTGCCAAGCTCTGATATAATTCCAGCGCCTATATAGATTGGGTAACTCCTGTCCCCCAAATCAACTTTTATTATCTCCATGAACGTTACAACTCCTGCTTTTCTTCCAGATACCGGACAATCTTTTCTACTACTTCCTCCTGGGGGAATGCGCCGGTATCCACAGTATATTCAGCCACATCATAGGCATTCTGGCGCTCCCTTAACAATTTCTCAATTTGTTCTTTCAAATCACCTTTGGCAAGCAGGGGCCGGTTCTTCTTTTTTTTTACCCTATTGAAAATAATTTCAGGCAAGGCGGTCAGACCGATCAAAACGCCGTTTTTTTTCAGGAGAAAGACGTTTTCCGGGTCTAATACCATCCCCCCGCCGGTTGATATGACCAGCCCTTCTTGCGGAGCAAGTTTTTTAACCAGAAGCGCTTCCTCAGAACGAAAACGAACCATACCGTGGCGGGCAAAAATCTGTGCCACAGTTTTACCGGTAACGCTTTCAATTTCTGTGTCGGTATCAACAAACCTCCGATTGAGCCGTTGCGCCAGGCGGCGGCCCACGGTCGATTTGCCTGTTCCCATAAACCCGATTAAAACAATGTTCTTCAATGAATACTACACCTGCCTTAGATATAACAGGTAGCTATTCCAATTGTCCTTTAATTCCGCCAGGCTGTCACAGCCGCACTTTTCCAGGCACGCCGCGGCTATTTCCCAGGCTACAACCGCCTCGCCAATCACGCAGGCGGCTGGAACGGCGCAAGTGTCGGAACGCTCTATTGACGCTTCCACAGGTTCCTTGGTAATTATGTGTACACTCTTTAAAGGCCGGTAAAGTGTCGGTATCGGTTTCATAGCCGCACGCAACACTACCACCTCCCCATTTGTCACACCGCCTTCAATGCCCCCGGCATGGTTGGTCCGGCGGTAAAACCCCTCCCCGTCTTGTCCGTAAAAAATTTCATCCTGCACAAGCGAGCCCGCCTGCTCCGCCGCCGCGAAACCCAGCCCAATTTCCACGCCTTTTATTGCCTGAATACTCATGACAGCGGCGGCCAGCCGGCCGTCCAGTTTCCGGTCCCATTGAACGTAACTGCCCAAGCCGGCGGGAATGCCGTAACAATTTATTTCGAAAACGCCTCCGAGCGTGTCGCCTGCTTGCCGCGCCCGGTCGATTTCAGCGATCATTCGCTGTTCCGCCACGGGATCGGCGCACTGGAGTTGCGAACCGGCCAGCCCGGCTGTCAGCTCCTCCATGTTGAGACTTCCCGCATTAGCTTCGGTACCGCCGATTCTTACCACCTGTCCGATAATCTTGATTCCCAGTTCTTCCAGGAGCCTCCTGGCCACGCTGCCCACCGCCACCCGGGCGGCGGTTTCCCTGGCGCTGGAGCGCTCCAGCACATTGCGTATGTCTCTATGCCGGTATTTTAAAGCTCCCGCGAGATCGGCGTGTCCCGGCCGCGGCCGTGTGACCACCCGTTCTTCCACACGCCCGTCCGGTTCCGGCGACATTATCTCAGACCAGTTATCCCAATCTTTGTTCTCCACTTGAAGAGTAATCGGGCTGCCCAGAGTCAATCCCCCGCGCACCCCGGACAGGAAACGCACAGTGTCGCTCTCAATTTTCATCCTGGCGCCGCGGCCGTAGCCTCCCTGGCGGCGCGCCAGTTGCCTGTTGATATAATCACCGGTCAAGGGCAGACCGGCCGGCATGCCCTCAATAATCGCCGTGAGAACCGCACCGTGAGATTCCCCCGCAGTAAGATACCTCAACAATTCAAATCCTCCAGTGCAAACATTTTAATAAACTTTCCCTCATTACCTCTACCGGAGCAGTCTTGCCGGTCCATTGTTCAAAAGACAGGACTCCCTGGTACAAAAGCATCCCTATGCCATTTAGAGCAGTTGCGCCAACCTGGCTGGCGCGTTTCATAAACATAGTTTCCGGGGGATTGTATATCAGATCGCAGACTACCTGCCCAGGGCCAAACGATGATAAAGGCAGCGGGATGGTTGAGCCTTCATCCGGATGCATCCCCACCGGCGTAGTTTGCACCACCAGATCGGCAAGCGGCAGTTCTTCGGATAGATCAGGGTTTTCCCCGCTCACAGGCCATGGGACCACTTCAGCCACCGGCAACCCTGTATTCTTCACAAGTAGGCTGGCCAGCGCTTCCGCCCGTGTCCTGGAGCGATTGGATAAAAATAGTTTCCTTATGCCGGCCAGGACCAGTTGGACTGACACGGCCCGCGCCGCGCCGCCCGCACCCATGATCAGCGCCGTCTTACCAGCAGGGCTGAACCCGGCCTGTTCCTGCAAGGCGCGTAAGAATCCTCTTCCGTCAGTATTATCACCAAGCAAACACCCTGAATTATTGACAATCGTATTGACTGCGCCAATCAAGCGGGCTTCTTCAGTAATCTCATCCAATAAGGGCAACACGGCTTGTTTATGAGGAATAGTAACATTAACACCAGCCAGCCCCAACGATCTAACCGCTTCCACCGCTGCTGGAAGACGGCTGGGTTCAACTAAAAAAGGCACATATACAAAATCAAGATCAAGCGCGTCAAAAGCAGCGTTATGCATTGCCGGGGAGAAAGAATGTTCCACGGGACAGCCGTAAATCCCGCAAACTTTTGTCCGGCCGTTAATCCCGGTTAACATAGACAACCTCTTTATACTTGCTCAGTCTGGCCAGTACAAGCTTTTCCAGGGGGCGGCAAATCAGCCTCGAGCCCCAGAAATCCTTGCCCTGCATGGGAACGACCAGGATAGTATGCAGACCTGCCAAATTCCCGCCCAAAATATCAGTAAATATCTGGTCGCCGACCAGCGCTGTTTCTTCCGCGGAAGTCCCCAACATTTTCATAGCTCGCCGAAAGGACTTAGCTAACGGCTTAACCGCGCGGTGGATTGAAGGAACCTCCAGCAAACCGGCGATAGCCGCAACACGTTTACGCCTGTTATTGGAAATTATGCCTACTTTTAAACCATGCTGGCGGAGTTTATAAATATAACTGGTAACTTCCGGTGGAAACTGGTAAGAGTCCCTCCGGATAATGGTATTGTCCAAATCAAAAAGTACACCCTTTATTCCCAGCTCTTTCAACCACTCAACCTGAATATCGGTAATCGATGAAACATAAATTTTTGGAAATAATAAATTTAACAAACTCCGGCGCTACCTTTCTTAAAGAATATATGGTTAATAAAGCTAACTATTCTTAATTCGTTATCTTTTTGTCAGCCATCTCTCTTGCCTTATGCAAATCCACCGGTGTATTGATATTGAAAAATAAAGTTTCAATGTCAATATGCGAACAATAGTTTTCCATATTAACATAATTTACCCTTACCCGAGGAAAGAAACCATCAATTTTGTATTTGTTCGCAGCTAAAGATTCTTCAATAACCGGCAAACAACTCCGGCTGTAAGCGGCAAACAGAGGCTGCAGGTAAATTCCGTGACTCGGCACGGCAACATCGTATCCTTCCACCTGCCGCATCATAAAGCACGCCAGCTTCGCGGTGACGAAAGGCATATCGCAGGCAACAACCAGGATCTTATCATGTTGTGCTTCGTGAAGCGCGGCGTGGACACCACACAGGGGACCTTTGCCTTCAATCAGGTCGTTAATGACTCTTAAACCGAGATTCCGTCCTGTCTCCGGGTCTCCTCCGGAAATCAAAACCTCTGCGAACACTTTTTTAAACTCTCCGGCTATATGTTCGAGCATCCCCTGAGGTCCTACTTTCAGAAACGCCTTATCAGTACCCATCCGAACGCTTTTCCCGCCGGCCAGGATTACCCCTGTGGCCTGAATCATCTTTTCCCTGCTCCTTCCATGATGCTAATAAGGCAGTACATATTATATTTTACCTGAGACGGATTGCTGAGACAACTAATTCCAGCGGATGAACCAGGTTACTACCATATATAATTTCCGGGCGGCATAAAAATATCATCCAAATTAATGCTTCTCCAACTGGACAAAAAACCCTTTATTTAAACAATTTTTATTAGGACTTGCACCAGTGCAGGCACCGCATTCATATTATTATCTTATATGCATGAATCATTAAACAAATTAGGGGGGATAGATGTAGATGCTATCTGGTCTCTGGGCTTTGACTGTGGTATCTCTGGTCAACGGCCTCCTGCTGCTCGTCTCGTATATAGCTAATAATTCTTTTCCACAACCGTTATCTGAGGAAGAAGAGCTAAAGTACCTCCGCCTATTAAGCTGCGGTAACGAAGAAGCGCGCAATATCCTCGCCGAGCGGAATTTAAGACTAGTTGCACATGTTGTAAAAAAATTCGACAGCACAGGAGAAGATTCGGAAGACTTGATATCTATTGGTACAATCGGCTTAATTAAGGCGATTAACACCTTCAACCCCGGTAAAGGGACCCGGCTGGCAACCTACGCGGCAAGATGTATCGAGAATGAAATGTTAATAACAAAGCCTAGCGGACGATATTAGAAATAATGGAACTATCTAACTGTTCCCGAGATTTGGCAACTATAATTCAAGTTAACCAAGTAATCCAAATTACCGGCCCACTGCTCCGATCGGCAACGCCATGCGGTTAGCGCCGGTAACAATGGCCGGCTGCTCAATCCATATTTGTCATGGCCTGCGCTTCTGGTACAATTACAATCTTTTAAGCCCTTTCGGTACCGCGCAGTCACGCCCTATTTTCCAACAGCTAATGTGGCAACTTGAGCCGGATAGCACCTTCACCAAACTCTAAGCAAAAACAGAATGAAATTCTTCCATATCATATCCCAGCTGACTTATGACCATTTTGTAATAAACTCCATGGTTTTTCATGAGTTCCTCGTGGGTTCCGCTCTCCAATATCTCGCCGCTACCAATGACCATTATTTTATCAGCATCACGAATTGTTGAAAGGCGATGTGCAATTAAAAAGCTGGTGCGATGCTCTATAAGCGTTAAAAAGGCATTTTGGATTTCCTTTTCGGTTTTTGTATCAACGCTACTTGTGGCCTCGTCTAAAATTAAAATCGGGGCATTGCATAGAATGGCCCGGGCAATCGCAAGCAATTGCCGCTGTCCCTCACTGAGATTATCCATGCTGCCTGTTACAATAGTATCATAGCCCTTCGGCAGACGGGATATAAATTCATCTGCATGAGCCACTCTAGCCGCCTCTCTAACTTCCACATCAGATGCGTGCGGCCTTGAATATCTGATATTTTCATATATAGTACCTGTAAAAAGGCAGGTATCCTGTAAAACAACAGAGAAACAGCTTCTCAGGCTTTTTCTGGTAATGTCTGTGATATCGGTATTGTCAATTAGGATGCTGCCCTGTTCCAATTCATAATAGCGGCTCAGAAGATTAACAATCGTTGTTTTCCCTGATCCGGTCTCGCCAACCAATGCTACCATCTCCCCTGGTTGAACTTTAAAATTGATATTTTTCAATACAGGCTTGCCAGCATCGTAGGAAAACGAAACATTACAGAACTCAACTTTTCCTTTCGGGTTATTCAACTCTTTTGCCCCAGCCGTATCCGGAACTTCCTCATCTTCATCCATTATTTCAAAAACCCTTTCCGCACCAGCCAGAGCCGACTGAATGTTATTGAACATTCCGGCTATATTATTCAAAGGCTGCCCAAATTGCTTTGAATATGTGAGGAAGCTCACTACTACACCGATGGTTATCATTCCCTTGGCTGATAGTATTCCTCCGGCACATGCTATAAAAGTGAAGCTTAAATTATTGATTACATTCATAAACGGCATCAAAAAACCCGCCCAAATTTGAGCTTTTGTGGAATAACTGCATAGCTCACAGTTTGTTTTTTTAAAATCCTCCAGGACATTTTGCTGCCGGTTGAACGCTTTTACCATTTTAAGCCCGACAATATTCTCTTCTATTACTCCGTTCAAAGCGCCCAACTTTTGCTGCTGGCCCCCAAAATACCTTCGACTGTGTCTGGCGATGACTTTTGTTAATATAAGAAACAACGGAACAGATACCAATACAACAAGCGTTAAAATCGGACTTAAAACCAGCATCATGACAAACGCGCCTGTTATGGAAAAAACGCTGGCAATAAGCTGTGTTGTCGTCTGGGAAATGGTATTACTGATATTATCAATATCATTTGTTATCCTGCTCATTGTATCCCCATGAGACCTTGTGTCGTAGAAGTTGAGCGGAACCCTCTGAAGCTTCGAAAAAAATTCAGCTCTCATATGCTTTACCAGTTCCTGTGTTACCTTAGCCATCAGCACACCGTTCAACGTATCAATAATCCAGCTTGCCAGGTAGCATAAAACAAGAGCAATTAGTATTGTTCTTAAAAGAGAAAAATCAACCAAATTTGTATTTATGTTAAAGGTATTTATTACTCTACCCACTAATAAAGGCGTAATAATAGAAATCGCAGTAGATATTATAGTCAGAAGCGCCGCCAACAAAATGGATTTGCGCCTAATCTTGAAAATCTTAACTAACCTGATCAGAGTTCCTTTTGTATCCCTGGGCTTTGCTGTTGGGTTAAAGCGCTGATGCCCGACGCTCCTCATCCTTCTCAGATCGGGCATGTTTTCATAATTTTTATTTATTACGATATTCTTTTCATTCATATATATCACCGTTCAAGTTTCCACCAATTTGGGACTCGAAAATTCCTCTATAGGTATCACATGAATCAAGCAGTTCATTATGGCTGCCAAATCCGACCTTAACCCCGTTGTCAAGCACAAGGATTTTATCGGCAGACATTGCGGTTCCTATCCTTTGCGTTATCATTATTATTGTTTTTTCAGTATCAGCAGTTTTCAAGCCTAGCCTGACTTTCGCTTCCGTGACTGCGTCAAGAGCGCTTGTGCAGTCATCCAAAATTAAAACTGGCGACTTTTTTACCAACGCCCTTGCGATGGAAATGCGCTGCTTTTGGCCACCGGAAAGGTTTACTCCACCTCGTCCCAAAATACTTTCATATCGATTGGGCATCCTTTGAATAAATTCATCGGCCTGCGCAGCTAGGGCCGCTTTTATTATTTCTTCTTTTGAGGCATTCGGATTACCCCATGCTATATTTTCAAATACCGTCCCTGTAAACAACATGCTCTTTTGCGGAGCCAACGCTATATTATCCCTCAGCGTATTGCAATCGAGCATTTTAATATCATTGTTATTAAAGCAGATCGCACCTTTTTCGACATCGTAAAAGCGCAAGCACAGCCAAGTAAGTGTTGTTTTTCCCGAACCAGTGGGGCCGATAATTGCCAGCGTCTCCCCCCTGTCAACCTTAAAAGTAAGATTGTTAATAGCCGGCATACCGCTTCCATTGGGATACGCAAAAGTCACGTCGTTAAATGAGAGCCCTTCGAAGTCGTATTTTATCGTTTGTTTAACGCCTTTAAAGTCCTCTTCACTGTTTAAAACTTCATTGATTCTTTCTGTAGATGCTTTTGTCCTTACAAAAATATTAAATATATTGGTGATCATAATAAGAGACGCCATTATTTGAGTCATATAATTTATGAAAGCCGCCACCTTGCCAACTTCGATTTCACTGTTGCTGAACAGTACACTGCCGGTATAAAGGATCGAAGCAATTCCCAAACTGACGGTAAGTGACATAACGGGCGAAAAATATGCAATAACAAGCTGAGACGACGCACTTTTATCCGATAAATCCGCATTGGCACCATCGAACTTTTCTTCCTCTTCTTCATACCTTCCAAAAGCCTTAACCAGTCTTATACCCAGCAGATATTCCTGAACAACCGTGTTGACTTTGTCAATGGCATACTGTACCTTTGCAAAACGGATATAGCTCATTTTCATACTGATTATAATGAAAGCTGAAACTATTACCACGACAAAAAACATGATAAAGCTCAGCTTCGGGCTCAGGATCACGGCAAGAATGATACTGCCTAAGCAGGTGACAGGTGCTTTAAAGAAAATCCTCATCAACCCGTTGATGAACTGTATTACCTGAGATGTGTCGTTTGTTAAACGGGTTATCAGCGAGCCGCTTTCGATTTTATCTGTGCTGACTTCAGAAAAATGAATTATTTTTGAAAATACGTCGCACCTTAAATCCACACCGAAATTTTGAGACACCTTACTTGATAGAATATTTCGGGCAGCCGCGAAGCACGCTCCAAACGCAGTTATCATAAGCATCAGCAGACCCAGCCTGATCACGATATCCACACGGCTGCTTTTCACGCCCTCGTCAATAATGCGCGCCATAATTGTCGGCTGCAGCAGATCGCACATTGCTTCAAAAAATACACAGCTGACAGCTATAATAAACGGAAATTTATATTTGTTAAAATAATAATTGTAAATATCCATAATTACTTCTGCTGCTTCTCCGCATAGATGTGTTTAACAGCTTCAGTTAAAAGCTCCGGCGAAACCAAGGACACCTATTAAGCCGATCCAGTTAACACGGCGGCGGCGTACCCACAGAACAATGGTCCAAGTGGCCGGAAAAGCTCCAACAATAGCTAGAGCGATGGTAAGGATTGGTTCTCCTGGTGAACCAGGCTCTCCAGAATGCGCTGCATACCTGCTTCATGGATCGTGCCGCCCGAGGACGGAACACCCTGACTTATATTTTTCCATTGTTGTTTTCTTAACACTTAGTTAAAGTATACGGCTGTTAATTAGTCCTCCTGACCGTGGATATATTTTTCTCCTCGCATAAAGGATGCCACCGCCGCCACCACAGACATAACTGCGGAAAAATAAAAGGTCAGGCGCATGCTGGCAATAAATGCCGGGGCAATCAGAGAAGGAAAGAAATCTTTGCCGAGCACCAAGTTTTGGGTTGCTACCGGCAGATTCACCAATACCTGTTGAGGAATCAACTGCTCCATCGGATTGTAGCCCAAAAATGCGGCAAAAAGTGCCCCGGTAGGGGGTAAATTGGCGATTTGCCGGGCTTCTGCCACCGGAATGCCAGAACTGAGCAGCCCCTGGTACATTATCGGGGGTAACTTGGCGGCCAACCCCATAATCACAATGGTAAAAAACAGGCTCATGCTTAAAAGTGCCCCGGTATTCTGAATCGTAGCCCGCATTCCCGAAGCCACTCCCCGGTATTCCGGGGGCACGGAGTTCATAATGGCTGTTGTGTTGGGAGCCGCAAACATACCCATGCCCAGACCCAATAGCAGCAGTATCAACAAAAAGGTCAAATAGGGAAAGTTAGCCGGCAAAGTGGCCAAAAGTAAAAAGCCAGCCAGGGTAAGCAACATACCCCCGGTGGCAAAACCACGGGAGCCAAAACGGTCGGACAACCAGCCGCTCAAGGGTCCCATGAGGAAAAACCCAGCCATCATGGGAGTCATATATATCCCCGCCCAGAGAGGGGTATCCTCAAAATTGTAACCATGCAGGGGCAGCCAGATGCCTTGCAACCAAATGACTAGCATGAACATCAGGCCGCCACGGGCCACAGAATATAGAAAGCCGCTTAAATTGCCCGCGGTAAATATGCGGATGCGAAAAAGGCTCAGGCGAAACATTGGCTCCGACACCTTTAGCTCCACCCAGAGAAAGACGGCTAATAGCACCAGCCCCGCCGCGATGCCGGCAATCACCAACGGGTTGCCCCAGCCCGTTTGGGACGTACCGTATGGCATAATGCCGTAGTTTAAGGCAATTAATAAAACGGTCAGCCCCACGGCAAAGGTTGCGTTACCCCAAAGGTCTATTCTTTGCCTTTCATTTACGGCCCCGGTTTCCCTTAACTTAAGGTACGCCCACGCGGTACCCAAAATTCCCACAGGCACGCTGATTAAGAATACCAGCCGCCAGTGGAACACAGCCAGCACTCCTCCTCCCAAAAGGCCCAGCAGGGAGCCCCCCACGAAGGCTATTTGGTTTAAGCCCATGGCCATGCCCCTTTCCCACGGAGGAAAGGCATCGGTCAATATAGCGGTGCTATTGGAGAATAAAAACCCTGCCCCCACCCCCTGCAACAGGCGAAAACCAATTAACTCCAAGGCCCCGGCGCTGCCCTGGCCTGGAGTTAAAAATAACAGGATGGAGCTCAGGGTAAATATGGCAAAGCCAAGATTATAAAGCCGTACCCTTCCGAATATATCCGAAAGGCGACCAAAGGAGACCAGTAAAGTGGCCGTCACCACGGTATAGCCCATCAATACCCACAAGAGGTAAGAAATCTGGTCCGGGGCCAGGGGATTAATGTTTATGCCCCGAAAAATGGCTGGCAGGGAAATCATTATAATATTGGCATTAATGGAAGCCATTAGCATGCCCAGGGTGGTATTGGAGAGGGTTACCCACTTGTATTTATCGCTTTGCTGGGCCGCCCGGGTAACCGGCCTTTTTTCACCATTTACCCGGTTTTTGGCCGGTGAACTTTGAGAAAAGCTTGGATTAGTTTTTTTATCCGGCAAAATGTTTACGCTCGTTTTGGCACCTTCTTTAGCTAGAAAATGATTGACGTAAATAGGTCAATAAAAAGGTTATGGGTCGGGTTTACTGCAAAAGCCCTCGTCAGACGCCACCACCTGTTCTTTTAAGCCACTAATAATCCTCTCCAAAAAATCATTAATTTGCGTTAAATCCTCCGGTTCGGATAGTGCCTTTTCAAGACGCTCACAGCGAAACTTCAACACCTCTTTATAAACAGCCCGGCCTTTTTCTGTTAAATGCAAATACACCATCCGCCGGTCAGCCTGCTGGCGCACCCGCTGCACTAGTCCCTCTTTTTCCAAACTGTCCGCCAGCTCAGTGAGGCTGGCTGCAGAGATCAACAGCCGGTTTTGCAGTTCCGTCATGTTGACATCCTGTCTGACATGCAAATAACGCATTATCCGGTAGCGGGAAAGGCTTAAACCCTTTCTCCCCAGGTATAGCTGGGTAAGATATTTCAGTATCCTGTTGGCCCTGTCCAGATTCTCTTCAAACTGTTGTAAGTATTCAACTTTTGTTTGCATGATATCCCGCATATCCCGTATATTTTTTTCATCCATAGGCAAAACTCCCCACGGCCTTTTATTGTTTCAGTAAGTAATTTGTTAGCAATTTGTTTATCGTTATCTGAATGAGGCAAATATCGCCTATATCGCCTATCATTCTTATGCTTTACACCGACAACATCGTGGCTGCTGCAAATCTGCTTGCCGGTGCTGCTAATTCGGTTTCGCATTATTAATAAACTTGGTAACATGGAGGTCTCGATTAAAAAAATTTTCCATGGAGCAGTTAAGTGAGTAAGTTAAAAGAAGGCTTGGAGCCTAATTCTCCCCTAAAACATAGGATACCTTAATGTTTGGATTGCTTATTATTAGCTTTCCTTAATATAAAGAAACTAAATTAATTATAGCACTAACAAAAATCTCAATCAATAATCGGGTAAGTCTCATGGCTTGTGACTTAACCCATACCCAGGTATTTAAGGCCCTGCAAGATATGCATAAACGCGGTGCATAGGTAGGTAGTTAAGGTTCACATCATCTTTAGCCCTATGTTTTTCAATATTTTTAAACGTCTTTGGGTTATTACCGCCACGACCGCTTTGGTTGTTGTTCGGCCGATGGTCCATGTGCCTGTCCCGCTGCAGGTGGCTACCACGTTGAATGTGGCTTACGGGCCGTTTACACAGGCATTGTTAATTTCATCTACTGTTGGAATACTTACGTCCTAGCCATAGCTGTGAAGCTAGTATAACTACAGGTAGAAAGGCCACCACTTGGTGGTCCAAACCCCGCGGTTTCTATTTAAATTTTAAATATTTTATAGATACCTAATCTTATCTAGGTGGTTTTCTATCTTAACAACGCTTTTCTACTGATCGCCCGAAAGCCGGATCTGTCAAATGATTCCTGAATATCGTAATTTACTAAATAACCCTGTTTGTTATTGAGACTGAAACAATGGTAAGTCCTAGCGTACGATATCAGAAAAAACGGAACTGTCTATTTGCTCCGGAAGTTTAGCAACTATAGTAACCTGCGTATCTTTTAAACCGTTCCTGCCCGGTTGGCCCCGGCCGGCTATAATTACCTGGGAAACCAAGGTTCTGATCAGGGCTTTTTTATCACTAAAGTCCAGGCTGTTTAACTTGGATAAAATCTGCCTTGAGATAAGCCTTAATTCTTCCAGGCCGGATATGTACCTGTAAGCCTCGCTTAAAACTGCTTCCAGTTCTTTTTTTCTGTTCTCAAGCCTTTCTTTCCTGCGCTTTAAATCGGTTAGCTTATTTTTAGTATTGGTGTCCAGTTCAACCAATCCTAAAGCAAGCGTGTCAAGAATGGAGTTGCGTCCTTTTTCGACTCCTTTCAGGTGTTCTTCAATTCTATCCAACTCCTGCCTTAGCTCTTCCTCCCTGGGTTCTTCGCTGACCGCTTCTTTAGCTAGTGTGTCTGGATCATTCAGCCAGACTTGTACTTGCTCCCATACTGCGTTTTCGATTACTTCCGCTGGCAAGAACTTGGCAGGAACGCAACCCCTGCTTTTAGCCCCCTGACTGTTTTTATGGCAAGTATACCGGCGCTCCCTCTTATCCCACCAGTTTGTATAGACACCGGTCATAGTGTTACCGCACTCGGAACAGGATATTAGCCCGGACAGCAGGTATTCATTTTTGCTCAATCCGGCCCAAAGCCGGCGAGCTTCCTTTAGTTTCTCCTGGGCTTTATTCCAAGTTTCACCGTTTACTATATCAGGCACTTGAATAGAAAATTCCTTATATCGCCAAAACCCCACATAAACAGGGTTTCTCAAAATTTGCCTGATTACGTTGCGGTGCCACTTTCCCTTGCCTTTCCTTGTAGGTATTCCCATTTCATTCAACCTTCTGGCAACACCGTTCATGCCTATATCTTCGTAAACGAACCAATTGAAAATATTTATCACAACTGGCGCTTCACTATCATTCACCGTAACTTTACCCGAATCCGGAGTATAATTATAGCCATAGTTGTAAAAACCTATTGGTACACCACCCTGCCTGGCTTTCTGATCTTTACCCCTTACCATCCTGTCCCTGATTTTTTCACGTTCGTATTCCGCTATAGCCCCCCGGACGGAATAAAACAACCTGCCCTCCGGAGTGTCCTTCCAGTCGAAATCAAGGAATTCAATCTTTACACCGGCCTTTTCAAATTCTTCTGTGAGAAGCAACTGGTGTGACAACTTTCGCGACAGCCGGTCCGGATCTCGGACTACAAGTAAGTCAACCTGATTGTTTCTGACGGCGCTGCGCAAAGCTGTAAGGCCGGGCCTGTCCATTGTGCTGCCGGATATACCTTCGTCGGCAAATTCGGTAATTACAGAAGCACCCAGGGCGGCGGCCCGGTTGCGGCAGGCTGCTTTCTGCTCCGCGAGAGAAAAGCCATGCCGCACCTGATCATCCGTGCTTACTCTGACATAGATTGCTGCTTGCATTTTTTCGCCTCCAGGACCTTCTTAGCAAGCAAGCGGTATGCTTCCTTTAAACCGCTGCTTCCATCTTTAGAATACACTATTTTTACTATTGGACGTTCTTTTTTTTCTTTGACATAAGCTCCGCTCATCCGTCATCACTCCCTATATAAAAGTTTACGCGGCTACAGGTTTGTCTTATTGCTTGAAAGAAAGAAAAAAGCCCTGGGTATATTACCCAGAACCTGGTGAATAACTTCTGTATTTAGTTTGACTTCAAGTCAATGAAAACACTTTCAAATTCCTCAAAAGTTTTCGCTTTCACAGCCCGGCGCAGGATTTTCTTAAGTATGTCGCTGTTTCTGATTTCAGATAATCTTTCCTTTAGCCCAACAGGACGCTGCCCGGTATTCTCCTCAAGGGCTTCCATGATAGCCTCGACTATCCCTTCATCACGGCCTCTTGCTTCCCATTCTTCCCGGATGCCGTCAAAAAACGGGGAGTTTTCCATCTTGCTCACCTCCAGTATTTTTTGAACCAAACCCTTCTGGAGCCTTAACGCTGCTAAAACACCCAATGCAAGATAAAGAGTAGACCTTTCTTCTACTCCTTGCACCTCAGATTCGAACCGACTGGCACACTTCTCAAGCACTGCCTCTGGTGGCTCCTCCTGCCGCATCAGCGGAGCTAGTGGCAATAACCCCACCGGCCCCCGGTAAAGTAGATCCCGGCCGGCAATGTCTTGTAGGTTGATTTGTCGGTAGTTGAAATCAACTACTGTCAGGTCAAGGCATTCAAACATGTACCGTCCATCCTGCCGGCTGCCGCCGGTCAGGTTGATTACTACCGGGTAAACTGGTTTTTCGTGCCGGCAGTGGTGCATGGCCGTGTATTCCAGCAGCCTTCTCGCCATTTTTCGGTCCGGCCTGGCCTGAAATTCAACTAACATTAGATACTCGTAGCCGTCTTCACGTACTTTGACCAGCGCGTCAGAAGTGCGCTGCACGGCCACTGCTTCTTTGTCTTTGTCCTCGATTTGCTCCACTGCAACCGGTACACCCCTGACAAAGGAAGCGATCTTGTCCATGTATCTCTCAGCCAGGGCTTTGATGATCAGGTCGTATTCGGCCAAAGGCATCACCCCTTTGTGGTTATAATTATATCAGAAGTGGTATTATTAAAACACTAAAATAATCACGGTTCCTTAATTGCACGGATCCTCTGCTGTTCGGTGCCATTTGCCGTTAAGGTCATAATAATAAGTTAGTCCCTGTGAACACTTTTTTGAGTTGAGGTAAGAAAAGTCAACTCCTGGTGCCATCGTGTTTAAAAAGCTCATAAAGAGCGTTTTCACCTTACCGGTTGTTTCAACTACCACGGAAGGATAATACGGACTTTTTCTGTCCTGGTAGGTAGTTATCTTTGTTATACTTGATGCCCCGCCCTGATCGGCGCTCATCTCTTTTGGCTTATTCGCGTTGAAAAACATTTCCGCCGCCAACTCTGCGTTGTTGCCTTCGTACTCAACCCAACGGTTAATGATTTTTACCGGACCACAACCGCAACTGCAGCAATACTTTTTATAACCGTTATTTTCGATGAGTTCTTTTTCTGTGCCTTCTCTTATGATGACATCGCCGCAATCAACGCAGCACGGGCTGCATGTTTCTACGCCACAACAAGTTCTATAACTTCCGGGGTCAATAGACAGCCTGACATACCTGGTTGCGCTCAAAGCTCCGGCAACGGCCGCCGACTCACCGGCTGTTTTCAGCTTTTCGGAAGCTGCCGCGCGGCGCGTGTAGTCAACAGCAACGGCGGACACACCAATTAGAATCACTATCACAACGGCCATAATAGGAAGTATGCTTCCACGCTCGTCAGACAGAATATTTTTAAACATAACTTGCTCCTTTCCTGGTTATCCACCTTAAGGGTTTTTCTTTGTAAAGTCCCACCACCCAAACGTGGCGTTTGCGTTGATATTAATATCGCTAAGTGACGCCTGGCCTACCAGAGCAGGGAAAGTGTAGTTGAACAATTCGATCTGATATGTGCCGTAACACTTTTCAAATGTCCGGTTCCCGTCTACCTCCTGCTGGAAGGTTATTGTAAGGTTCTCCGGTTTTAACCCCCACAGCCAGGCGGCCTGGTAGGCTTTTGAGTATGCCATACTGGTGTTGCCGGTTATAACTGCTTCTCTTGCACCTTCTCTCACCACTCTTTGTAAAGACACATAATCCCGGAACGCAAACGATAAAGTGACAGTTCCGAGGAACAGCACGATAAGGATAATGAAACAAAAAGCGAATTCCACCAAAATGACGCCCTTTTCGTCCTTAATTAAAGTATTTCTGGTTTCCCGACCGGAATCTGTACTCACCGGTAGTCTGCGCCTCCCTTGAAATTGTTACTTTTCCTGTCCAATTGGAAGCTGAGGGGTTAAAGAGCTTTACCAGGCCCGGCATATATGTTTCCATATCGGCTTTAACAAGAGCACAGGCTACGTCTCCACTCCAATAAACAGAAACCTCTTTAGTGGATAACGCTATTCCAGTTTTATTGAGGTGATAATAAGCTATTTGATTAGCCTCGCTGTAATTTCCCGTTACCGCCAGTTGGTGCGCCGCAAGCCGGGCGGCCTGGCTGGTTTGTGTGGCGTTGTAAATCCACAGGCCGGTAATAAGTAACATGAATACCATACCGATGAAAACCGGCCCTATAAAGCCGAGTTCCACCAATATCGACCCTCGCTCGTTTTTTATGATCTTCAATCATTTTCACCCCCCCTAAAAAAGACACCAACAGGTGTTTAACCAGTTGGTGTCTTGACAGTTTTTTTCAGTTGTAATAATATTGCTTTAATAAATGGAAATACTATTACTGAAATACGGCTCGTGTGCCTCACTCAACCGAGGCTTTATAGGTTTCCCAGGGCGCTGCTAACACCCTGGGAAAAGCTATTTTATTGCCAAGTTGATTACGGATACAACGAGGGTTAGTCCGAGAAGAATGGCGATAATAAGCTGTATTACATCTGATATCTTCACCGGCCTCACCCCCCTTCAGATTATTAATCCCCCGGTTGGTGAGGCCCGTACCAGAATAGTATTTCCGGGCTAATTATACCACATTTTGCCGTTATTTTGGTGAGATTGTGGTATTTTAGATTTTTACCAGTGTTTTTCCGAATCTATAATCTCCCCGTGCAATTTATCGTCCTGAATTTCAGGTGGTTTATTGTGTATATACTCAATCGTGACGCTATCCACGTTATCGGGTGGGTAGACATCCGTCCAGGAATCGTCAAAAGGCCAAGCCTGCGCCTCTACATTGTAATATCCCGGTACTGATGCTGTTATGTTATATTCGTACTCGTAGGGACTTCCTTTTGGAGGGAGGTCGAACGTTTTAACCACAGTACCACCATCTCCGCTGATTGTTAACCTTACCGGTAATGTTTCGGGCAGTTCATCTTTCCGGCTCACTATCACCGTTGCCCACATATAGGCCGGGTTGTCCGTCGTACTCCAGGGATTCATGCCGGGGATTATCTGAACCTTGATGTCATAGTCCTTTCCCTTGACTGTGTAGGGTACTTCCATCCGGTTGTCGCCCGGCCAGTCACCACTTAGGAAGTTAACTTCATCCGGCGGGTTGGAGTGGTCCGGGTTGATCATGGCCGCAACGCTGTATTCTCCTGCAAGGTCAGGAGTGAAACTGAACGGCAGCGTTTTTTGCTCACCTGCCGCCAAGTTTGTCACTATAGTGTTCTCCGCTAGTACCGTGCCGTCTAAACGTCTTGCACGCCATAATGTTTCAACGTTTGCAAAACCCATCTCGGAATCGTTCTTGACAGTTATTACACCGCTGGTTAACTGCCCGGGTTGGCCGGGTTCGGGCGAGAGGGTGATGTCGGTTACTTTAAGATTTTTTACTTCACCCTGCAACTCCGCGAACTTCGTATTATTGGTATTTGTCAACTCTGACCAATCCATGTCATTCCATGCTTCTTGCGGCAGCGTATTTTCCAGTAAGGTATTTACGGCCGCACCTATCTTCACGGGACCGCCGTCAGATGTCCAATCGAAAGTTACTTCAAGGGTGTCTTCCGCTTTGTTGCCTTTGACGCTGTACCAATACACGTTGGTCAGATCCGGCACGGGTTGAAGGTTTTTTAGCTGCACCAGTTGACCGTTAATCGCAACGCCGAAGGGTACGGCGTAATCTTGAGACAGTTTTACCTTGCCGCCCTCCAGCACGTCAAACAGTTCCTTCGTCTTCGGGCTTGACAGGAAAGATGAGTCGGGCTTAGTCTTTAACACTACTTTCCCCGTGTATTTTTTACCTTTCTGTACTTTTTCGCCCTTGGGCACTCCGGGGTCGATGCTTTCCACGATGAAGTCGGGTATAACATCCCACTTCACTGTTATAGTTTCGTAATACACCCCGCCGAGATCACTACGGTTGTGCCAATGCCTCACCGTCCCGGTAAGTCCTGGTTCCGGTTCAGTCAGTACCTTGAAGTAGTCTCTTATCGTTACGTTGAAGTCGCCGCTTTTTAAGGCGGGATTGTTGGTAAAGCTGTCCTCCGCGCCCGGGTAACCGATGCGTTTGTTATAGGTTTGCAGGGTTTTTGCGATGATTGACCAGGTTTGATCGGAATAAGAATTTGAATTCTGCAACGCACAATAATTTTCATACCATGGTTGGAATATCATATCCCGTTGTGCCGGGGCGATCTGGTCGGGCGCGTCCATTGGAAATAACTCGTTTGTGAAATCGCTCCCATCAATTGTCTTACCCAAATAGCGCGGCTCCTCACCGGGGTGGCCCAGGTCCATGCCGTTGGCTTTCTGCCAGTCGTTGCCGTCAGCGTCGGGCGGGGCGGGCTTCCAGTCGTTGCTGTCTATGTCCGTGGGCAGGCCGTAGACAATCTGGCCCCGGTCGAGGCGTGCTTGTAAGCCCCATCTTTCCGCAGGCAAGCCATTAATCTGAAGCACTTTTTGCAGCTTGTCTTCACCGGCTTGCGCCTCCGAAAAGGAAAACCCTGCAAGCAGGGTTAGTAAAACAAATGCAGCTATTAATTTACGTAACACTTTAAATCCCTCCTGTTAATTCGAGATATTCACAATAACAAAACTAAGGCCCATGGAATGTACTGCTACCTCATGTCCGCCGACATTGAAATATTTCAATGGTAGACGTTCGAGTCCGTCACTGCTCCTCGTCTTCTCGGCCACCTGCCAGGCATAGTCCATTATTTCCTGCACTTGGGCCGGTTGGTCGGGGAACCTCCAGTTCAGCACTTTCTCAATCGGTGAGAGATCCAGCTGCACGTTGCGAATATCAGGAAGGATTTGTGCCCAATCAACGCCAATAAGGATTTTACCGTTATTACTGTTGGCACAGTAAGAGAAAGAACTTTTATCTCTATTACTGTTCTTTTCTTCATTTGACAAGCTGTACGCCCACTCTGATCCACTCTTATGTCCCGACACACCTAAAAGGTTGTCCAGAGCAACGATAATATCCGGTTTGCCCTGTGGATTGCTCTGTGTTACTTTGCTCACCAGGTAGTTCACCGCCGCGCTCACGTCCGGCTTCGGCTCGCCCGCCGGCCAGCATATCACCGTATGGGTCGCTTCGTCCCAATCCACCTGGTAGCCTAACCCCTCCGCGACGAACCGAGCCGGCAACATCGTGCGGCCGGGATCAACCAGCATGGGGGAAACGTCAATCGCCTTGGTTACACCATTGCTGACAACTTCGGCTTTTCCGATGGTCATGTTCAGGGTTGCTTTAGCGCCTTTCAGCGTCGCGGTCTGGGTGGCGTTGTCCCAGGTGATGTTGCTGTTGTTCACGCCCAGGGCGTTGCCCAGGAACCTGACAGGGACGAAAGTC
This sequence comes from Pelotomaculum isophthalicicum JI, assembly GCF_029478095.1. NCBI lineage: Bacteria > Bacillati > Bacillota > Clostridia > Eubacteriales > Desulfotomaculaceae > Pelotomaculum > Pelotomaculum isophthalicicum. The sequence continues at coordinate 26,416 of NZ_JAKOAV010000032.1, forward strand.
CGGTCGTTCTGTATAAACGGTGCAACGTCCATCTTCACACCGGGCGTTTGGCCGTTCACCACATACTCGGATACGCCAATCTTGAATACAACCGATTTAACCAGTTGGTTATCCTGATACACGTTTACCTGATCGGCTTTTGCCGGGTGGAGCCAGGGAACAACGATAACGGCTACCGCCAGAAATAATATAAACGCAATAAACTTTTTCATTAGAAGAACCTCCTAAAATTATTCTACGTACTTTTACTTTTGGACATATCCCTAATCTTGACAATTCTATAAACCGGATATATTATTTATTTAAAAGTTATCACCCCTTTAATCAATGGGAATACTTACTGAGGGACGGCACGAGTGCCTCATCTACCAAGGGGCTTTAAGGATAGCCGGGTTGCAGCTACAACCCGGCTATCGCTATCTTACCGCTAGGTTGACTACTGACACTATAAGGGTTAATCCAAGAAGCAAGGCGATTACAAGTTGAATGACATCGGATGTTTTCAACCACCTCACCTCCTTTTGGGAAATTCCCATGGCAGGTGAGGCCCGCCCTCAGTTTCGTATCCCCAACATTATTTTACCATTTTAGAGTTATAGCGCAAGAAATATTTTCCACTGGAAACCAAGCATCAACCACTTCTACACTTTCTTAAGTAAATTCGCTATTTTAAAACCATGAATTATACCGTGTTTGTAATATTCTTTATTATTGACATTTGCAACTAAATAGGCAATACTATCAAATTCAATGAACTGTCAGAAACGGTCCAACCCTCAAGCTATTTATTTCAAGCACCTCCTTCCTCTTTTAAAAAAGCAAGCACTCTCCAGCGAATGCAGGAGGGTGCTTTTTTGAACGACCTGGCGGCTGATTAGGCGGCCAGGTCGTTCCTTTTCTCTCGGATTTGCAACACACAAAACCCCCGTCCAGCAGAGGTTTGTAAAAAAAGTCAGATAAACTTCTATATGCATATTATTGCCTCTTTTATCAGGCAATACCCGGTATTTCAAATTCTAACGTGAATGGTTTTTTGCCTAACTTACTGGACGCGTTCAATACCTCCAGTCCCAGCAGATTGCCGTTGTCGTCAACATCAAGCATCACGCCTGGAAACACTTCGTCCGTTTCTTTTACGTTACCTTCCTGAAACCGGATATACAATGCATCAGCTTCAGGATCATAACGGAATCTCATAAATCATACCTCCAATACTTGCTAATTTTTGATGTTCTATAGGCGGTTAACACTACTAGTATTTCACCATTCCTTTTAGATGCGACACGTATTAAGTATTCTTTTCCCTTTAGCCTGTATCTTCTTTGAGACACAAAAACGTCTGGCTCTTGATAAAATGCTTGCTCAGGATTTAATAAAGTTTCAATAACAATTTCTTCTGCTAACCCTCTTTCTTTCAACTGCCCTTTAGCGTGCTTTGTAAAATGGATTTCCAAACTGCACCTCCAAAAAACCTACCCTTGAAATATTATATCCGATGCGGTATATATTAAGATACCGAAAATATTTTTATATTTTCAGAGCCACAACTTAAACGAGATAGGAATAGTTGGCCGCCCTTTTACAATTCGCGTTATCTCACCGTTTATTGATATTTCAACGTCACAACTGTATTTGTTTCCTATGTACTCTGGATCGATCACATATTTTTGGTTTCCGTTTTGGTACGTATAATGCTGGCCGCAAGCCCTGACTAATTCGGCATTTGTCACACTCTTTTTCGTTGCGGTTTTCGTTGCCGGCCAGTTGGCCTTTCCTCGCCATAGAGTCTCCCTTTTTATCGCTGTTTTCGTATTTCTATATACTATAATTGAGCGGATGGCTTCTTCATCGTATCCAAAAAGCGTAGCTGTTTCAGGTTTTTGTTTCAACTTTTCAAGTGTAACCCTAACATTCTCATTCGAACAGCCGACTGAGTCCGCTATCTCTTTTATAGCCATTCTCGGATTCTCAACTATTAAGCGAATAATTTCTCTCGCTGTTTCGCCTCGCTTGCCCCTTTTCCTGATATTTCCTTTTATATTTGGATTTTTTCTAGGCATAGCTTCGCTCCCTTCTCCTTGAAAACCAATTGGTTGTTGACTATAGTATAAATCGCATACCAAATAGTTGTCAACAACTATTTGGTTTACATATACCTTTCTATTGGTTAAAATTAGACTAGAGGTTTTAGTTAAAGAGGTATCCTTATGAACAATAACAGCTTTGGAAAATGGCTAAAAGGCTGGCGAAAAAAACGTAGACTTTCGACTCGGCAATTGTCTACGTTACTTGACGTCAGCCAAACATATATTTGGAAAATAGAAAATGAAAAAGTAGGACCTTCATTAAAATTTACTAATAAATTTGCTAGTGTTTTCGAAGAACCTGAAGTTTACATTGCTGCTGGCAGATTAATTCCTGAAGAAGAATTAATAAAAATTAAAAATAATCCAAATAAAAATAATCCAAATATAATTGATAATTTACTTAAAATACATGAAGATGAACGAGGATCTTTTGGTTCTAACAATTTAAAAACAGTCGATGATCCCGAACTATCAAAATTCATAATAGACACATATTTGAAGCTTAAAAAGACATCTTTTGAATATCGAGATTTAGAGTTTCTAAAAAAAATGATTGATAGTTATTTTTCCGCTAAAGAGCTAAAGTAAATTTATTCTTTAAATATAAGTAATTATACCGGATCGAACTCTAATGTTTTCAAAAGTTTTGTCCTTTTTTCTATATGCAGATAGAAGTCTAATAACTTTTAACCTTGCTAATTCTTCTCTATCGCCATACAGCTTTTCTGCAGCGTCAGCCAGATCTAAATTACCATGTCCCCCAAGCATTTCTAATAGATAGGCTTTTTTAGTTTTTTGTCTCGCCATTATAGTTATCCTCCTCAAAATTTTTTTGTATTTTAAAAAGATAATATTTTGAAGTCAAAGGATAAAATGAGTCAATGTGAAGCCATTAAATCCCTCCTAGAATATGCGTTATCAGAATACGAGAAAAAACCTTCAAAAAAGTGAAAAAACCCCACAGATATAGTGAGGTTTTGTTTTCATAACAGGTTTTATTTTCGAGTATAATAATGCGGCGGGCTACCCACCTAATCGCCCCTGCCGGAGAAAAGCGCGCGCAGGAAAATGCGAGTTAGATAGGACGGTGCTCCGTCCAACTCCGCTACTCTCTACAATATCCTTATTCAGTTTTCAAAGGTCATTCGTAACAAAAATGGATAAATCAAGCAAACTCTCGCTTTTGCCCCCAGCGCCGGTTCTCTAAGCGTAGCGATCTGGTACATACCAGATTAAGGGAGTCCCTCACCGGAAACGCCACCCGTTTAGGTACGTGCGCATCACATTTTCCCCATTTTTAGCGCAAATGTGATCCATAAAACATAATATCAAAATTACAAACGTCTGTAAACATCAATTTTTCCAACAAAGTATCATTTTATCCTAAATAGTCAGTATTTTCACCATTTTATAAAAGCTGCTTTTTTTCATCCCCGTCCGGCGCATGGCTTCCACGGCAGTCATTTTCCCTTCCCTCCACTGCTGGCATATCTCCTGGAAGTTGGGGGGTATCACACAACCAGGCCGTCCAAGGCGCTTACCATTCGCCCTAGCTACCGATATTCCTTCCCGCTGGCGCTGCTTTATTTTCTTGCGCTCCTGCTCGGCCACATAAGAAAGCAGGCTCAAAAACTGATCCTCCATCAGCTTGCCGATGTCGCCCATCTCCCGAAACTTGCGGCTGTCGAAGATGTTTTCATTCTCCAGCACCACTATATCAGCGCCTATCTCCCTAGTAATCTCCTTCCATTCCCTGATGATGCCGTCATAATCCCTACCAAGCCGGTCCAGAGCGTCCAGGTAAATCACGTCACCTCCCCGGACAATACGCTTCATGGCTTGGTACTCCGGCCTGTCGAAGTCCTTGCCGCTTGCCTTGTCGATGAAAAGAAACCGGTCCTCAATGCCCAGTTCACGCATTTTGAGGACTTGTCGTTCTTCATTCTGATCCTTGCTGCTCACACGAACGTAACCGATATTCATTAATAGACACCCCCTTATAGACCTCAGAACTTGGCAGTCAGGCGGAAATGCGGAACCACAGAGATTACCCCTAAGACAGCATTTCCGCCTGTCTGCCCGACATGAAAAGACAAAATCGAAGGCACAGGCGGGCGAAGTTTACGGAGCCGGCCTGTGCCTACACTATAATGTTATTCACCTTTTAAAAACCTGTACATTTCTTCAACCGAAGCGAATTTTAACTCCCTTGTAGCGATTTTCTGCGCTAGCCCAGCACCCACATTTCCTCTATGTTTGGCATGTATAACGCAGGTCCTTTTAATCCCATCGGGGCCAACACCCTTCCAAACTGACGTTTTACCTTGTCTTTCCATCCCCAGCTTACGGCATATTTTTTCAACGTCGTCCCAAGTAAAGGTATATCCCCCATTAATTCACCAATACCTTCTCCAGGTCTAAAACGCAGAAAAGCTTTTCCCTGTCACCCGCGCACCGGAGGACGCGCCTCAAATACCAGTAATGTCCGCGCCTGCCGCCAGACGGGCTTAAATAATAGGGCAAATCGGCAAAATAAACCTGAGCGTAATCAAGGATATTGTCAATAAAATCCTCAACCGCTTCCAGCCTGGTCGGGCCAACCCCGTAAACGCCGGTTTCCACGTTGTACAGAGAATAATTCTCGCTCTTGCCGCCCGGCTGGTCGATCCACTCGTAGGTAAATTTCCTGGTCTCGCACAACTCATCGAGCAAATCAGTGGAAATAAGGGATACCGACGAACCGTCCTTGCGTTTTGCGTCGGCCAGGAGAAATTCTTTGCCGGTCGCAGCCTCACGCCTTAAAACCGTTAACCTGTTTTTCGCCTCATGAACCGGTACCTGGAGCATAATCTCACCGCCTTTTAAATATCTCACACTTATTATACTAAAATATAGCCATTATAGCTATATTACATTTTTTCAATACTTCCAGCTTGCCTTTAGCACATTAACTTTAACTCTACTACCGCTAGATAGCTTTTTCACTTGAATTTTTTTAGCTTCGCTGAAAACCAAAAACACGATCTTAATACTCTCCCGCATTTCCGCCGGCAGATTTGAATACGCCTTCACCCGCTCCGCAAAATATTTCATGGAAAGCTGGTTGTCCACCACCAACACGTGAAGCAAGCCGTCCTTCATATAATAAGTATCAGAAAGACGAGACACCTTGAGCAATTCGCCATAACTAGCTTCTAAAAATCTCTCAAGCGCCTTTTCCCTGGGTAGATACTCAATCTTCATATACAAGGCAAAATCAGTTAAGACCAGCTGATTAACTACTGTACTTATAGCAAACCGGTAACGTGCAGAATGCCAACTGGCAATTAAGTCTATTGCCTCCCCGCCTTTAGGTGTCAGGATATAAAACAACTTGCCGGAATTAAGACGGCTTGATTTAATAAATCCATTGGCACGAAGAATTGACAACCTGCTGCCGCATTTTTTTGAAGATGAGCGAAAGATCCCGGCTTTTTGTAACTGCTCCACCGTGCAAAAGCGCCACTTTGCCAAAAACTCCAGAGTTTTAATATCGCGTTCGGTTAATTTCACCCCATATAATCACCCCTACTCATTTAACTTGCGGTAGAATAAGTAAAAAATTCACCCTCGGCCCCGTGCCTTGCAAGAAAACCTTTCCTGCCGGCAGGACAAACCCAAATAGTCCTCTTCCCTCCAAAGCTGCTGACCTTTTGCTTCACTTGCCTCCCCGTATAACTGCCGGTATCCGCCTCCACATAAACCTCATCCCCTTCGTCGTTAACAAAAGCGGCATCTGGGATCTCAACCCCACCGCCGCCTTTATAGACCTTTCTTTCAATTTCAATCACATCGCCAATTTTGTAAGTAGCCCGTTCGTTTGAGCTAAGCCGGTAGTAAACCGAATTTGTTCTAACCTGGTGAAGAATCTCGTTTGATTTACCCGGGTGAACAAAAATAGTTTTCCGGTCAAATCCACACTCCGGACCGGTGGCCCATTTTTTACCCTTATCGTCAAGGCAAAACACTTTTAAATACCTGCCGGCCTTTTCACCCGGGATGGTCTGTACTTTAACAAAGCCAGCTTTTTGGAGCCTTTCAAGCCTCTCCAGGCAAGTCCTTTCTTTGGCTTCAGGCCAGTAAGCGTTTTTAATCTGGCTTGAGGACAACACCCTGCACCGTGCCAGGTCAGTCAAAATACTTTTGTCCCTATCGGTTAACTGCTTAGCCTTTGTGATTTTTGCCAAAATAAAAACCTCCGCAAAATATTAAGCTAATTCTTTATTAAATACTTCCGATTCGCCATAAACTATATCCTGTAATCGAGACCATAGTTTCTATGGTGCTGGTACTTCTGTTGCTTCGGAGCAGGCGTAAATGCTGCGTTTACAGCCATACCAGCGGCTACGGTTACAGCAGCCAGGGTACTCTCTTTACCGGTCACCTTTTGCAAAGCTTCTCCATAGGATATGTTATCTTTCTTCGCCACCGCTCGCGTCTGTATCAATAATGAAGATGCCGTTCCCGCTACCCGCGCGCTCCCCTCAGCCATACCGGCCATAGCATCACCAATGGGTGCCGCGCCGGGTACAGCTCCGGCTACTGCGCAGATACCTGCACCGGCAGTGTAACGGATTACGTCGCCGGCCAAGTTTGCAACCTTTTGAGGATTTTGTAACACTGTTCTTATTCGCCCGCTAAAAGATTGCTCCTGTGGCTGTCCAACCGCGTTGGTTTCAAATTTAGCCGACCCTCTTGTCGCGCTTCCCGCTGAATTTCTTCCTGTATCGCCTAATCTTATTCTATCCGCACTGCCCGATGTTCCAAAAGATTCAGAGGTTTGCGCACCATAACTCACTTTACCACTTGCCCTGTGTGCCGTGCCTACCGCTGCGCTTCCTCCCATACCACTTATTCCCCCAACCGCACCTTCCATAATACCCGTGTTATCACCTGGGCCTCCAGCCATACTTACTGACGCACCTTTACCCAAATCAATCTGTGAACCGGAATTGGAGACGCCTGGTACATTGATACCACTCATACCACCAGAGCCGCCTCCCGTTACCGGTATAGGATCCAAATTAGACTGCCTCGCAGAACCACCTGGGTCTTTAAAATCGACTGGTACGCCATCAGAACCACCTCCAAACGTACTCCCAATCACTCGTCCAAGGGAAAATACACTGCCCAGCCCAACAGCAGCACCTACAGCCTTTCCAGCCGTCCTAACTTCACTTACCCCTGCCCACCGTGACATAAGAGACTGGAGAGTATTCCTGATTACTTCCGCAAGCGGAATAATCGTATACATCGTTACCAGAATTTTTAGCCACGTATCTCCCTGGCTGACGTTTTTCACGTCCAAAAACCCGAGGATAACGCAAAAAACTATAGCGTGGGCTACGGGCATAAAGGCGTTAGACGCCAACTCGCCCATCCATACAGCCATCGCTGTAGTGTTTTTATTAAGCGCCCACATAACTGCCATCAATGGAGTGAAACAGAACATGACCGAAAGAACAAGCTTCCGCACGATATAAATCACGTTAAGCCAAATCCAAATAATAACGAACATACACTTGACGATTGCAGTACCAAGAACGCTACCAGTAGTCAGTGAGACGCCACCAAAGTTGATTGCGCCCCAGTCTTGCACCGTTCGTCCGATCCCCGCCATTGTGGCCACCAGGCCGAAGGCAAAACTAATACCGTCAAGTATTATAGATGTGAACCACATCAAGGTTTGTACAAACAACGGGGCCACTGCCATAATTACCAACGCCCCGAACCAACGCCAAATAGACTGTATTGCTTCTTCACGAGCTGCCGGATTGACACCAGAGGCTGTAAGCTTAAAACCACTTACGAATATTAATATTAAAAACAATGGCAACGTAAGGCCGGACATAGCCGCATACCATATATTCATAAAGTCTACTTCACTCTGCTTTTCCCATGGAGACATCTTTTTTTGATCGTCGCTTAATCCTGAAAGAAATACTAGCTGGTCCAGTGGTTTTAAACCGGCATGTTTTCCGATTTCTTTAGCTATATTAATTGGAAATTCCAGCAAGGTGGCCACTACACGTTCAAAAGAACCACCCTTATCGACACCGGTGGAATTGCTGGTCTGCTGCTCGGTTTCCGCCCAGGCAACCTGTGCCGCCAGGACTAACACAATGAGCGACAGGAGCAAAATCACTCGTAAGTTTTTATGACGTAGCATTATCTTCACCATCCATCTTCTTTATTGAGTTTTTTACCATGCGTATTATCTATCACGATTGGTTAGTTGCTTAACCTTAGTTATTATTTCAATCCCATCATAAGAGGGGCGAAGCCATGCCAGGGGGTCCGGGGGATTAAAAAATCCCCCGGCGGGGTTGGGGGTTAAAGGGGGAGGGGCAGAGCCCCTCCCCCTTGAGCGGCCCGGAGTGTAGCCGGGAGAAAATGAGGCGAAGCCGAATTTTCTTACCCGGCGGAACGCAGGGGCGCAAGAGCAGCCAGTCGAGCGAAGCGAAGACCGTCTGCCGTAGGCCACCAGGGGCGAAGCCCCCTTGCCCCCGAAGGGGGTGGTGGCCGAAGGCAGACGCGACACTTACAGTTCCACCCGGCCCGAAGGGACGGGGGCAATGCTGAGCGGTAGCGAAGCATTGCATTGGAACTGTTAGTGTCGTGGCTGCTCCCACTCTGTTAGAGTGTTCCGCTGGGCGGAACACTCTAACAGAGAAACGCTGCAGCGGCAAGCCCCTGCGCGGCCCGGCCATGGTGCGCCAGGGTGGTGCTGATAGGTGGTGCCGAATGGCGGAAGCCCGGCACTACCTGAATGCACCAGGCAATTGGTGACACTATAAGGCAGATATGCCGGAAAATGCCGGCAACTACATGGCAATATCTTCCGTTTCAACGCCGGCATTTTCCCCCTGGCCGGGCTGTTGCCGGGGCTGACCCTGGGCTTGATTTTGGTCTTGTTTTTCCTGTTTCTTCCTTTCAATGATAATCATTTTCAAACGCCTAATTTCTCCCGATGCCGTTTTAACACCATGCTTTATCCCGGACACCGGTTTAGGATACGGTTCTAACTCCAGTCGGTCCTTTTCCGCTTTACTGATCAGGTGGACATGGTTCCCAAGGCTAGCTAACTGACCGCGCTGAAAGATGACCGATTTGGAAAACGGCAACTTCAAAAAAACATTGGCGTGAATAAAGTGCTTGTCGTATTCTTGACTACTTTCTGTTCTCGTTCTGGTCACTAGTGGGTGGATGGCATCGCGGCTGCTGCTTTGCCCGTGGGAATCAACTACAACCTGACCTGTTTTTCGGGCAAAGTAATCTGCATCCGCTGGGTCCTCCACGTTAAAAACAATCTTCGTAGCCGTATTTGTTGCAACTGTATTCAGGAAGTCCTCACTGACGGACTTTAAGTCCCCCAGAGCCTGGTTCGCTAAGACCATTGCATAGTTCGCGCTGCGAACTTTTGCAATAATATTTTTAAAGGCGTTGCAGGCCATATTTTGAAATTCATCAATAGCCACTACCACCAGCCGGTCTTGCTGGGTTCTGAGAGCAGCCTGGGCCTGCAAGTCCATGGCGAGCATTTTTCCAATAGATGCTGCAAACTCCGGGGCTTCTGCAGATCGTAAGTCGAAGTAAACAACATCCCCATTTTTCATTATTTCTGCAAGGTCAATATCAGGTTCGATGTCGTTGATTCGCTTAAGGTCTGCAAACGGTGTCAGCGCAGCAGTTAATCCCTGCACCTGGCTAAGTGTCATTACTTCTCTTGTGATTTCTTTAACCAATTCCGGGTCCCGAAGTATCTCTCTTATATCTCTCATGCTACATTTGATACCTCTAGTTTCAAAATATCTTAGAATTGGTATAAATATAGCTTGTTGACAATAGGTATAATATTTTGCAGCACCTTGGAAAACCAATTCCAGTGCTGTCAATACACGTTCAACCTTACTAAGTGAAGTCCCTGAATTAAGAGGGTTATAGCTATTTGACTTAATTGTCGGGTGAAGTGAAAAATAATAAAACTTTTTCCCGGCTTTTTGGGCTTCTCGTGCCAAAAGTTGTATTGCCTGTAAATCACCTTTAAAGTCTACCGCAACCACAGACAGACCATACCTAATGGCTTGAACGCATAAAGGAATAATAGCAAAGCTCGTTTTTCCTGTTCCGGCGCCACCTAACACGTGGATATGCTCTGCTAATTTATTCACTGGCAAATAGATTGGCCGCCTCATGTCGTTGAGGCCGAGGAAAATCTGCCCGGCAGGCGTCTTTTTTATTTCTTTTTCAATATCGTAATTTACTTTCACAAATTTGATTTTCTGGATATCACGATCATGTTTATTTCTAGCATATTTACCGTAGATTATACTTGCCGCAATCGCTAAACCGCCAATTATGTTCAGCCCGACCCATGTGTTAAACACGTTTGTAATGTTTATTGGAGCCCCGAACATATGCCGCAGGAATACCCACGATATTTTAAAAGGGTGCGTTAAATACCAGCCTGGCCCAACCAGGTCGGAAGGGGGCAGCCCTTTTATGGTTAATGCGACACTACTAAAACTCTTCACTATTCCCCCAGCTAATGCTCCCAATATCGTTGCGTCTACGATAAATGCAGCGGCGCCAATTCCAGCCCATTTCAAGACGGGGATCAGCTTGATATCTTTAGCCAGGTACTCTGCAACTATAGTACCTGCTTTACTGTTACCAAACCTACTCTTTTGGCGGTCAAACGCAGAAAGAATAGTTTTAGCAAATTTGCTCCACAGATCTTTAAACATAATTCATCACTCCTATCATCATCATTATCCTTTGATCGCCATAGTAGAGGTTGTGGGCATGTGGGCAACGTGGTAACGTTGCCCAAGCGATTGTGGACCTTGTGGTCAGACCGGCCGGAGAGCTGCACTATCAAAAGTCCGGAGCAGTTTGCGGTTAGCAACTCCTTACTAATGGCAGTTAACCGGGCTGTCCACAAGATCCACATGAGCGGCATGTCCACATCCCTTCTCCAGGCCGGCACTTTCCGCAAAACCGTACTATTAATGATGAACGTCCGTAAACAGAATATAGAACTTTAACGGACGCATTAACGCCGGCTAGGAATATTGTCCGAAAGGTCTACTTTTACGACCAGGTATTCTTCCCTTAGTGATTCAGGTATATAGGCTCCTGATAAACTCTTTCTTTTTTTCTTCCTGTTCTTTGGCTGAATAATATTTTGTCTCCGGCCTTACGGGTCTGGCTCTGGGGGTCCTGTTGTTGTGGCCATTTCTCCTTTTTGGAATAGAATTTGTCTTAGCTGGCTGATCGGGTTGGATGTCATTCTCCAGCGCGTACCGCAGCCATGCACCCACGCCACGGATTACCACGCCTTGGGATAGTTGGCGGCGCATTTCGTCAAGGGCTGAAGAAACTTTCTCCGGAGAGTAATTTTTTTCAATATCTTTTGCGAAGCTAGCAGATATGTCGGCTCCGGCTACCGTCCTAACTTTTGAGCGAATCTGCTCCCATGCTGGAGTTTCTTCCGGGCCTTTTTCTTCCGGACCCGTTTGCAGTTCCTGGCCGCTACTACCCATATCGTCAGGATGCAAATCAAAAGCAGCGCCGTCATTCTCGACAGAGCTGCTTGCGCTTTTGGTATTTGAAATTCTTTCTACTTTGGGCAACTGATCAACAACAACAACATATTCCTTAATATGTGTTTCCTTCTGGGGGTAGTCTGAGACTACCCCACGAGGGTTGTCCTGGACTACCCCAGGGGTAGTCTCAGGCGACCCCTCGTAAATACTGTGTTTTTTGGGCATCGCTTCTCCGTTGTCGTTAATTGTTTCCTTGCCCTGGTCAAAAGGACTGTCAGGCGGGAAGATAACATACATATTTGACGTATCGGAGCCATTGTACCTTTTGCGCCTGTGCTTTACTACTAGACCTTTACTGTCCAACTGTTTCACGGCATCAATTGCGCTGATGCGGTGACAGCCACAGTCCCTGGCAATCACATCATATGCCGGCATTGATTCTCCATTACCGTTTGCCCTCCGGCAAAAGTAGATGTAAACTAATTTCTGTAAAGTAGACAGGTCTTGTCGTTCAAATATAGCGTCATAACTAAAGAATAACCCTGTCGGCCTGCCGAAAATGGTTGACATGTTTTTGCCTCACCTCAAATCTTACTTCTCCATATCGAGTAGCTAAAAGTCGGGAAAATTAATCCCGACTTTTTGGCTCTCACAGAACCGTACGTACGGGCCTCGTATACGGCTCCTGACAAACCTCGGTCGTTATCATTCATAATAACAAGGCAAAATC
>NZ_JAKOAV010000033.1 GCF_029478095.1 Pelotomaculum isophthalicicum JI
CATCTGTCTCAGCTAATATTCAATTATTTAATTAATATAAGCCATGCCCGGACTTCTGTCAATAGTTTAAACAGCTTAAAACAACTTAAAATGTTTATTGACATGTAATTTATTCTGTGATTATAATTGTTGCAAGGAAAAATTAAGAACAGAAAATTTCTCCGAGCCTTTTTGCCTAAAGGTATATCTCATGGCAAGCAGGCCATTTGGGTATGGCGGGAAACGGTCATGCCTCCCTTATGGAAAGGAGACAATAAGCTGCAGGACCTTATGGTCTGTGAGTAATTATTACGTCTTCCTCCGGAAGTCGTTTTTTATTACCGCTTGTTATTATCCTTTCCGTTTATGGAAAGGTTTTTTTATACTCTAGGGATAAGGAAGGAACTGCCGAGTACAATAAAGAAGAATCTTTAGAAATAACTTGAAAAGGTGGTTCTGATAAATGGAAATGTTGCAGATTACTCCGGTGGGGATTGTTCATTCTCCTTACAATGACCCGGCGACAATTCCTGTACAAAACTACAGCGTGACTATCGAAGTTTTCCCCGCGTATGTTCAGGGGCTATGGGGAATTGAAGCGCACTCACACCTGTGGATTTTATCCTGGTTCCACAAGGCGCGGCGCGATCTGTTGCGGACCGTTCCAGGCAGAGTGAATCCGGACGCTCCTGAATACGGCGTATTCGGGCTGAGGGCGGCGGGACGCCCGAATCCTATCGGGCTCTCTTTAGTAGAGTTGGTGAAGGTAGAGGATAACATTCTGCATGTGCGGGGTTTAGATGCAATCGACGGCTCACCCGTTGTTGACATTAAGCCCTATTTTGAGCACGATATTATTTTTTCTCCCCGGGCTCCATACATAAGACCAAAAGACAGAGTAATGCGCTACCGGATGCTGTTTAAGCAAGCATATAATCACCACCAGGAAGAATGCCGGGATTTTCAACTTGCCCTTCGCATGGCGATGGTGGCTGTGGATGAGTTTGGCAAGCTTAACTCCCCGGAGCTTAAGGTATCGGTTAAAGGGTCGGGTTGCCTGGCCGACACTATTCAGGGGTTGTCCAGAGCCAGGCTGGCTAACCCGGCCAGGTTTGAATACCAGGAGAGCGCGAAGAGTGTTGTAAACTGGTCGAATGGCACAAAGGGATTATCCATAAGTCTCGTTGGAAACCCGACTGTGGAAGAACTGCTGGACCTTGATAGTACTGATTTCCTGGAAATAAAAGTTTTGGGAAAGGATGGTGGTGTCTATGTCTGAACATGTCCAAATAGCAATATCGGGGGTAGCGTAATGCCTACTAAAACCATCAAGCAAACCCTGGAGTACCGTTTTCCCGAATGGCTCAAGCTTACTGAAGGATTGTTCAATGAAGTTACAGCTTTTTACTTCAGTATAATCAAGGAGCATGATCTGATACTCGGACTAACCAATAAAAAGGCATTAACCGAACTTGAACGGTTGACCCACAAGACCAAAGACAACCCTTCACCACTTTTCCCTTTAAGATGGGACATACCGGCAATGTTCCGGCGGGCTTGTATAAACACCGCCATTGGGGCAGCCCGGTCATTCTTCTCCAAGCTGAAAAGATGGAAAGATGCCAAAGCCAAGGCCGAAGCCAAGGGGAAAAAGTTTAAATACAGGCCGCCGGTGCCGCCCAGAGAGTGGCAGCGCAACACTTTGTTTTATACCGGCCAGTACAAAGGCTACACCGGCAAGTCTATAATGCTGAAGTTGTACGACGGCAGCACCTGGCGCTGGGTGAAGTACCATTTAACCGGCAGGCGGGTTCAGGACGGTTGGAAGATAGGATGCCCTCGCGCAGTAATCAAGAAGAACCGGATTGAGCTGCATTTCCCGGTTGAAAAGGAAAAACCGGCGGTTAAGTCGGTTGCCGAACAGGTTAAAGACCCAAACCTTAAAATTTGCGCTGTTGACTTAAACACGTGCGACAAGCTGGCGGTATGCGGTATATTCAAAAGCGACGGCACGCAGGTAGCCACCCGGTTCATCCGGGGCGGCGATAACCTAAACGGCCGTAGGAAACGACTTTTGGGCATAATCGCAACCAAGCTCAGTCTTACCGGTTCATTAAACAAGGATGAGCAGGACAATAAGGCCTTGTGGAATAAGATCCATAACATCGACGATAATGAAGCCCACCGGGTATCCCGCAGAATACTGGACTTTGCCCTGGAACACGGAGCGAGTATCATCGTGTTTGAACACTCGAACAGTTTTAAACCCGAGCAGGGCAAATACAGCAGGCGGGCCAACTCCAGGCGTTCCTACTGGCTCCGGGGCAGGATATTCCACTATACCAAATACAAAGCCTGGGAGTATGGAATAATCACCAGCCGGGTCAACCCCAAGGACATAAGCCGGTTATGCGCCGGCTGCGGGGCGGAAATAGACCGGCGCGCACCGTTATTCACTTGTAAATGCGGTAAGAAAGGCAGTGTTGATCTAAACACCGTAAGAAATATAGGCAAAAAGTTCTTTTTAAGATACACGGCCTGAGCGGAAATAAGCGCGAACAAAGCCCTAAAGTCCGAAAGGCAAGGGTGTTCCCGCTCCCCATGAGCTGTAAATCCAAAATGGGAGCAGGAACGGGCTTGGCACCGCCCGGTGTATCCGTCGCCCACTACGCTCTCAATGCGGTAGAGGCCACGCCTCAATTTACTGCGGGCAGCGACTACGCACGGGTGCCCGAAGAAGCTGCCGGGATTCATCTCCCGGAGGAGCAGAGTGTCACAAAGTGCCTGAAATTAGGGCAAGAATAAGTTAACGAAAAAGTATACCCCGGCAGGAAATTGTTTTTTAATGTTGAATAGTTATATAAAACAAAGAATTCTCCGAGCCTGGCATACCTAAACAAAAGCAGGGTACGGTAACCAGGCCGTTAGGGTACGGTGGGAAACTCCTGTACCTCCCGGTGCGGAAAGGAGAGGTTTTTGGAAAAAAGCTTTGTCCTTTTGCAACGGGCAAAGCTTATATTTTTTAATGATGATTACTCTCCGAGCCATATGACCTAAAGCTTTTAAGCCATGGTTTTCGGCCGGTAGGGTGTACCGGGAAACCGGTATGTCTCCCATTGCGAAAAGGAGAGTTCTTGATCCGGCTTATGTGCCGGGCTAACTTTGTTTTTTCGCAGAGTTTGCCCGGTATTATTTTTTGCATGGCTGGAATAAGTTTTGCAGTAAAGGACCAGGCACTAACCGAAAGGAAAGGCAAAGTGGAGATTTATATTTTTTTTGTCCTCATGGTCATATCGTTAGGTTATTTTCTATGCGAGGTATATTGGCGCTGCCGCTACATAAAGTTGGGCAGGCCGGAAAACCGTTTTGACCGCCCGCTTGAACGCTGGAAATATTTTCTCACCCATGTGGCCGGCCAAAAGAAAATTATGAATAAACCCCTGTTTGGTTTTCTGCACGGGTTTATCATGTGCGGCTTTTGTGTCCTGTTGCCGGGCATCCCCAATATGGTTGCGGAAGGCCTTTTCAAAACCAGTATTCCTTATATCGGAGATAATCCCGGCTACCTTTTCATCAAAGATATTTTTATCGCTTTAATCATCTTCGGGATCGGCGGCAGCTTTTTGCGGCGGGTCGTTAAAAAGCCGGTCTGGCTGAAGAACACTCCCGTGGTTTTTGTAATCCTTGGATTGATCCTGGTCATCGCGATAACGGAAGTCCTGTTTCACGGAACCCGGCTCGCGCTTGGCGAAGGAGCCGCTTTAAGCGGGGCCGCCCCGCTGGCTGCGGCTGTTTCAAGGTTTCTGGAGGGCTTTAATGAAAATGCAATTCATGCCGCCGGGATGTTTTTCTGGTGGACCCACTACCTGGCTATTTTCTCATTATTGTTCATCATCCCCCACTCGAAACACCTGCATATGGTGTTCGCCCCTTTCAACACCTACTGGCACTCGCTGGAACCAAAGGGCGCTTTGCGTAAAATTCAATTTGACGACGAAAATGTTAAAACTTACGGGGCGAGCAAACTGGAGGACCTTACCTGGAAGCAGCTTTTCGAGGCTTACGCCTGCGTAAAATGCGGCCGCTGTGATGAAATCTGCCCCGCCCATCAGAGCGAAGAACCGACCAAACCAAAAAGGTTCAACGGCCGCCTGCGCAATCACATAGAAAAAATTGCCCCGGTGCTTTTAAACCGGAAAGTCTGGCATCCAAAAGCTGCAAAGCAAAAAGCGGCGGAAGGTTCAATTTCCTACAAGACTAAAAAGGGCGTCAAGAAGAAAAACCTCATCGGTGACGTCTATGAAGAAGAATTTATTTGGAGCTGCGCCACCTGCGGGGGGTGCATGGAAACCTGCCCGATCTCGATCGAGCATACCTCCAGGCTGTTCGACCTGCGCCGTTATATTGTCTCGTCGGGGAAGAACGTGCCTGGGAAAATCAAGCAAGCCATTGCCGGCATGGAAAATTACGGCAACCCCTGGGGTGTCAGCCGCGAAACCGGATATGACCTGGCAAAAGAATTGGAGATGCCAACCCTGGCCGAAAAACCCGACGCGCAGTACCTTTATTTTGTGGGCTGCGCCGGTTCGTTCGATGAGACGGCCGGGAGAGCAGCCGCCGCGTTTGTTAATATATTGAAGAAAGCAGGCGTCAGTTTCGCCGTGCTCGGACGTGAAGAATGGTGCTGCGGCGAGACGGCCCGCCGGATGGGAAATGAGCACCTGTTCCAAAGGATCGCGCAAAAGAATGTATCGCTTTTCAACAAGTTAAATGTAAAGAATATTTTAACTGCCTGTACCCACTGCTTTAACACTTTGAAAAACGAATATCCCCAGTTCGGCGGGAGATATAAAGTCATCCCGCACTCCGTTTTTTTAGCCGGCCTGCTGCACGAAGGCAGGATCAAGCCAGGCAAAAGTATCGGCAAAATAATTACCTGTCACGATTCATGCTACCTGGGCCGTTACAATAATCTTTATAATGAGCCGCGGGAAATTCTGAAGTCCATACCGGGCGTCCGCCTGGCCGAAATGCCCCGTTCCAGGGAAAAATCTTTTTGCTGCGGCGCGGGGGGAGGCAGGTTTTGGATGAAAAGCGGGCCCGAAAACTTGATCGGCCAAAACAGGGCCGGGGAAGCCCTTTCGACCGGAGCCGAGGTGGTCTGCACGACCTGTCCGTATTGCTTGGCCACTCTTTCTGAACAAATCAAGGTTAAAGGCGTTAATAACAGTATCAAAACCCTGGATATAGCTGAAATTCTGGAAATGAGCCTCTAACTGTTGATATGAATAATTTGTAAAGGGGTGAAAGGTTTAACTTATATGGAGGCAAAAGAAGTGTTGATAAAATATGTGAAGGAAACGGGTGGGACAAAATGCTTTCTCGGGGACGACAGCAGCCGGGAGGATGTGCGCGCGACCATGGTGCTTGCCACAGCCTGCCCGCTTTACAAGGATGACAATGAGGAGGAAATCTACCTGGAAGGCGTGCTGACCTGCTACAACTGCCGCTACCGCAGGTGGACGCGCCCCGGATTCAGCTGTTTTAAGAACTTCCCGGTGATACTCTCGACAATTAATAATTCTATATAGACTAAACGAGGTAATGTTATGTCGTTAAATAAAAAAATTATAATCAGCATCGTTCTGATTATTTTAGCCGTAGCCGGTTCCTACCTGTTGGAGAACCTTTCAAAAGAGCGGGGGCTAAAATCCGCCACGGTGATCAAGATGCAGGAGAACAACAACCTTGTCGCTCTCATGGGTGTCGATGTGCTAAAAACGCTAAAAGATCAGGAGTCCCCCGGCGACAAGGATGCTAAAGGTCTGAGCCTGCTGTATGCCATGGGAGCGGCGGGCATCGGCGAGTTCAATCAAATCGAGGTTAAAGGCGTGGACAACAAATCTGTTTTCCAGGCAAATAAGAACGAGATTACCAGGGACTATCTCTTGTACTTTACGGATCATGGAACCGTTAACTTGTGCCGGAAAAATGACTATCAACGTTTCCTTGTCGAGGATGTCAGTGAAATCAACAAAATAAATTGATAAAGAGGTAACTGCGGTGGAGGATACAGCAAAGAAATACCAGGAGGAAAAAGCGCCGGTAGCGGAAAAATTCATTTTCAGGCTCGGACTGGCCGATGTGCTCAGACTGACCATGTTCGGGACACTTATCTCGATCACCAAGGACATAACCAGGCTGCCGCTGCACCTGCCAGGACATACCAGCATATATTGGATGGGGATCCTGGTTCTGGGCAAGGGGCTGATCCCCAAGTTCGGAGCGGGAATAATCATGGGCATTGTTTCAGGTGCGCTTGCCGTGCTGTTGGGGCTGGGGAAAGAAGGAGTGTTTGTATTTTTCAAATACTTCGTTCCGGGGTTATTAATCGACTTTCTCGCCCCGGTATTTTACAACAAGCTCGAAAACCCTTTCGTCGGCGCCATCTGCGGCACATTGACCAGCCTGTCGAAATTAGTTGCGAACCTCGTTCTGGGAATATTGCTTAAGATGCCGATGGGATTTATCGCCCTGGGTCTGGGGTTCGCCTCGGCTTCCCATGTTTTGTTCGGCGCCGCGGGCGGACTGATCGCCGCGGTATTGATCAAGCGGCTGAGGCCAAGATTATCCACCTGGGAGTGAATGAACATTATTGAACTGATCGACGTCACAAAAGAATACGACACCGGCCATTCGGATAAAAAACGCGCCCTCAAAAACATAAACCTGGCCATCCGGCAGGGCGAGTACGTCGGGCTGATCGGGATGAACGGGTCCGGGAAAACCACCCTCGCCCGTCTCATCAACGGCCTGATTCAACCCACGGCGGGCAAGGTGTATGTAAACGGACTGGACACGGCGGACAGGAGTTCTCTTAACGAAATCAGGCGCCAGGTGGGGATGGTCTTTCAAAACCCCGACAACCAGATTATCAGTTCCATCGTGGAGGAGGATGTCGCCTTTGGCCCGGAGAACCTGAGACTCCCGCCCGCGGAAGTAAAAGAGCGCATCGACTGGGCGCTGCGGTCCGTCGGCCTGGCGGAACTGCGCCATCACGCCCCGCACTTGCTTTCCGGCGGCCAGAAACAAAAAGTAACCATAGCGTCAGCCCTGGCCATGCGGCCGGCCTGCCTGGTCCTGGACGAACCCACGTCCATGCTCGACCCGCGCGGCAGGGAAGAACTCATTGTGAACTTAAAAGAACTGAACGAAAAGCACGGCATCACGATCATCCTGATCTCGCACAACATGGAAGACGTCGTCCATGCACAGCGCCTGATTGTGCTCAATGAAGGCGCCGTTTGCCTCGAAGGAGCGCCGTGGGAGGTTTTTACATCAGAAGAAAACCTCATAAATACGGGTTTAAAACCGCCCGAAATCGTCCAGTTGGCCAACGGCCTGAGAAAACGCGGCCACGCAATCGATAAAAAAATCATCAGCATGCGGCAGATGGTGGAATATATATGTCAATTATAGATGTGAAAAACCTAACCCATACCTACTTGCCCGGCACTCCTTACGAAAAAAAAGCCCTGGATGACATCACCCTTTCCGTAAACCAGGGCGAGTTCCTGGGCGTTGTGGGAGCGAACGGTTCCGGCAAATCAACGCTGATCCAGCACTTTAACGGACTGCTCAGCCCAACCAGCGGGGAAGTGACCGTTTGCGGGCGGGAAACATCCGACAAAAAACACAGGAATGAATTATGGAAAAAGGTCGGCCTGGTTTTCCAGTACCCTGAGCAGCAGATCTTCGAGGCCACCGTCTTCGAAGACGTGTCCTACGGACCCAGGAACCTGGGGCTTGGCTCCGCGGATATTGAGCGCAGAACAATGGAAGCGTTGGAAAAAGTCGGCCTGGAACCGGGCACAGTGGCGGGACTGTCGCCCATCAGTCTCAGCGGCGGCCTGCGCAGGCGCGTGGCTATAGCGGGCGTGCTGGCCATGCGGCCGGAGATCCTGGTATTGGACGAACCGACCGCCGGCCTTGATCATTCGGGCCGGGAGATGATCTTGGAGCTGATCAAAAAACTGCAGCGGGAAGACCACATCACCATAGTGATGGTTTCTCACAGCATCAGGGAAATAATCCTGGTTGCCGGCCGCGTCGCTGTTTTGGAAAAAGGGAGATTAGCCGCTTACGGCGACACGGAAGAAGTCCTGCGCCAAAAAGGTTTCCAGAACCTGCCCGGCGTCATGCTGCCGGACTACCTCCAATTAATTTATACACTAGCCGGACGCGGCCAAAACGTAAACCCCGGAATCGTCACCCTGGCGGAGGCGGAGCTGGAAATAGCAAAACTCCTTGAGGAAAAAAACAAATGAAACAAATGAAACAAACGAAACAAAAAAAACAAGCGAGAGGTCTGAAGCTGGGCCAGTTCGTCCTGGGCAATTCGGTCATCCACCAGCTTGACCCCAGGACCAAGATCATCGGCTGCTTTGTCGTCATCTTTTCAGTATTGATGAATTTCAAGTGGTACGTGATCCTGCTCAATATCTCCATCATCATAGCGGTCATTTTATTGTCGCAGGTAAAAATAGCCCGTATTCTGCGCGGCTTGCGCAAGCTGAGGTACTTGTTTCTGTTTTCGTTTATCTTCCAGGCAATTCTCACATCTGGCGAGCCGGTTTTTCACCTGGGCGGCGTTAGTGTGACCAGAGAGGGCATCGCCCTGGGCACGTCCACGATCTTTCGCCTGCTGATCCTGTACCTGGCTTCCTCCCTGCTGACTATGACCACGTCGCCGCTGAAGCTGGCCTCCGGGATCGAGTCCCTGCTCTCGCCACTGCGCTATCTGAGGATACCCGTGAGCCAGTTTTCCATGCTTATCAGCACCGCCTTGAGATTTATTCCGACCATCATCGAAGAAGCGGAGACCATAACGCGCGCCCAGAGGTCCCGCGGCGCGCAGTTTAACTCACCTAAAATTATCACCAGGCTGAAAAGCTATACAGCCGTCCTGATCCCGCTGCTGGCGGCGTCACTGCAGCGGGCCAACGACCTGGCCGTCGCCATGGAAAGCAGGTGCTACACCGGCGGCTCCAGCCGGATCAGAACCGGCAGCCTGCGTTTTAAGGGAAAAGACAGACTGGCGATAGGGTTTGTTTCCCTGGCCTTCGTGCTGTCAGTTGTATTGATCTAATTAGGGGACATTCCTCGTCAGTAAAAGAATACCTATAATTGAGGTGTGTCCCCTTACCTTAGAGGAAAGAAAGGATGATAATCCGTGTTTGCCGGCAGAAAAAACCTTTTTGTGAAGTCAGCCGTCTTATTGCTGTTGTTTTTATTCTTTGCCTCCGCCGCTTTTGCCGCCCAGGGAGGGGAAAAATCATCTTCCCCAGGAATACCCGGTCAAAAGCCGTTAAGTTTTGTTTCAATTACACTAGTTGACGGCGGCGGCAATGTGCAGGACGCCGCCGACGTACCCACGGAACCGAAATTCAAGCTGGAGTTCGACAAGAACGTGGTCAACAGCACCATCTGGGGGATTAACCAGAATTGCTTCAGCCTGTTCTCCGAAAACGGTGAGAACATCCCCGTTAGCGTGACCAAAGTGGATGACAGCATCGATTTTTCCCAGAGAAACAACGTATTCGTCCAGCCGTCCAGCCCTTTAAGTCCTGGAACATCATATACTTTAAAAGTGTCGCCGGACCTGAAAGCGAAAAATGGCGTTTCCGTCCTCGGAGGGACCACGTCCGGCCAGGGGTTAAACATTTCCTTCAAGACCCAGGGACAGGCGATATCACAGGCGGTAACGAAACCTGTTACGCAGCCTGCGGCACAAACCACAGCCGCCACCCAGCAGCCGGCTTCGCCTGATTCCCAGCCTGCCCTGCCGGGCGAAAAGAACGCCGCACAAGCAAACAGTGAGACCGCGCAGCTCCAGGCCAACGCCGGCGGCAATGAGGCAAATACCGGTCAGGAAAACAAGTCGCCGGGAGCGGCGGCAGCCGGGCAGCAGCAAGTTGCCGGGAATACAAGCGGGGAAAGCGCGGCATCCGGGCAGACAGGAAAGCCGGAGAGCCCCGCGCAAGCCGGTATGGGACTGGATTACACCAATTTGCTGACTATCCTGACCGTCGTTTTAATCGCCGGCTGGATAGTGGTGGAATTGTTTGTCAAGAAGAAAAAAAGGAGTTAATTGTAACACCGACTCTAAGATAGCAATAGTTTGTCTTAATCTAAAAATCTTTTGCAATTTTTTTGCAAAAGATTTTTCGTCGACATGGAATGACATATTTCTCATCAGTTGTATGATAAAATAAACCATATTGATTATCATAGTGGTAAATGAAGATTAATTTACCACCGCTAGGGACGAAAATTTAATAATTTTATCCGAGTCTAACCGCCTGTGGCTACGGCTATGGCGGCAGACCTTCAGGGTTTAACTGGAAACGGTTAAGCCTCCCGGTATGGAAAGGATAGGTTTTTTAAGAAGAAAGCTTTGTCTTTTTTATTAACCGGACAAAGCTTTTATTTTTAATTGAAATTATTCTTTTCGTGATGTGTGGATAAAGTGGGTTTAGGCATAAATAAGAGAGCGATTTGTTATGGTAATATAGGATTATATTTCAAAAAGCGGGACTATTGTCCATATTAATTTAAGACCTAATACTTATTTACAGATTAAGACATTGCAGATAAAATATGTTCAATACTAAGGATTTATCTGTTAATATGACTTAATTATTCATTAAATTAAATAATTTGTATTTTTAAACTTAAATATTTCTTTCCGAGTCAATTAACCTAAAGCGTATAACCATGGTTTTTGGGCCTGCAGGGTGCGCCGGGAAACTAACGTGCCTTCCATTGCGAAAAGGAGAGTTTTTGATCTGGCTTATGATGCCGGGCGAACTTTGTTTTTCGCAAAGCTTGCCCGGCATCATTTTTATATAAGTGACCTTTGGACATACATTAGCGATGGTATTAGGGCCGTAGCGCTATATGCCCTAAGGTTGCCGAAGGCGAATTTGTTGTCACAAATACGTTGCCGGAAGTGATGAGGAAAAAGGTAAAACAAAGGCAATAAAAGGGTAACCGATTGAAAAAAAATATTTTTAGGAGGGAAAAGTTCATGTTTAAAAGCAGGTTTTTCAAAAAGAGCGCCAAAATAGTCTCCCTGTTGGTGGGAGCGACTATGCTGTTCGCTTCATTTGCCCCGGGTGCTTTCGCCCTGAACTACAACGGCAACGGCAGCGGCGCGGGCAACAAGGCGTTTAACTGCAACGGCTACAGTTACACGCAAAGCACCAAAACCTTAAAGATCTTCTTCAGTAAGCAATCAGTTAACACCAATGAATTTGATTCGAGCCAGTTTATAGTTACAAGGCAATATGACAGCTCTAACCCGTCGTTCAGTTACTCCAAGAATTCGGGAAGCGGCTGCAGCGGTATTAGCGACAGCAACCTCAACAAGGGGACGACCGTAACCCTGACCTTTGATAACGCGCTGGCTTTCAACGAGCTTTACGACGTGACGATCAAAGCGGCTACCGTTGCTGACGACAATCTTTTGACCCTGGGCAACTACCGGAACAGGAGCGACTTCACCTTCACTTTCAGGACTCCTTTAAACGTCACTCCTGCAAATGACAATGCTTTCAGTGATAGTGTTGCGCCAGTTGTCACCTACACTGTGGGCACCTCAAACGTGCCTTATGAGCCCAACGTGGGCGTCATTTTTGACCGGCCCGTCAACTCCACCACTGCCGCCACCTTATTAAGTTTAAGTGATCCCAACGGCCTGGTGGCAAACTATAAAAAAGGCGGTACGGCAGTTGTCTATGACGACACTATCGATGCCTACGCCGTTTCAGGTGCCGAGAATTACAAGCCATTTGCCAATACCGCGAACACCTTCTTCTTCTTCCCCGAGACGGTCCAGGGCAATACCAATACCTGCTATAACCGGGATTATTCCGCCGGCACCCACAGCTATACCCTGGACGTGCCGCCTGTCACTGACATAAGCGGCAATTCCTGGACCCATGCCCAAATAACCAACAACCAGCTCAGTTTCAGCTCACTTAGCAACGACCTCCCCGCCTGGTTGGACAACAGGCCCACGGTTGATACTCCAACCAGCACCACGCTGACAGTGCACTGGAACGCCAGCGGCATCACCAATTCTAGCGCAACCGAAGCGTATGACGTCTACTATTCCACCAACCAGTGGACGGGCTTTACGAAACTTAATGTAAGTGACATCACCGGTACCGCTCCTTTCTCATTCGTGGCCGGGGACACTTCGGATAATAGTGCATATGAGCTAAGCCCTCTTACCACTTATTACTTCCGAGTCGTGCCCAAGAATACCACCTACACCCTTGAAGCGGGTTTTTCCGCGGCCGGATCAGGTGCTACGACCTCTTAAAATCAGGTGAAATGAGCTGTTATTCTCAGCCCCGGCCGTCAGACCGGGGTTTTCCTACCTAGACAAATTTTTTTAAGCGGGTAGGAATTTGTTCCACAATGTAGAATATCATGGTATATGTTCATAGAACCAGATCAGTATCATATCATCCGAGTAACCCGCCTGTGGCTATTTGACTTATGACATACTGGTTTATTGCTTTTCAACCAATGTTTACCGGAAACTAACAATTTCATACCACCACCCGAGTCTACCCGCCTGTGGCTATTTGGCACATTATCCTTGGCTTTAAGGGCTATGGCGGCTGACCGATAGGGTATACCTTGAAAAGGGTATGCCTCCCAGTGCGGAAAGGGTCTAGTGCCAGTTATCTTCAACGGCTGTGTGCGTTTTCCGTACACGGCTGTTTTTTGTTTGCGGGAGATTGACTAGAGATTTTTTTGGGGGGGGTGATAGTTGGGTAAACCATGATGTAGATGCCGGATTTAGCCAGGAGCGATTTGAACAGGAAAATTCATCGGAAGATTCGTAAAAGTCATCGGTTATTTTGCCCGGCGGCAACACCATTAGCAAAGGAAGTGATATCATTTTGCGCTTCAGAAAATTAATTATTGGTTTGTTAACCGCGGCGCTGCTCTGCCTAGGTGGGACCTTCGCTCTGGCGGGTAGCGCCGTAACAGCCGCGGCCGGCGGCGCTACCCCGGAGATGCAGGCGAAAATGGCCTCCGTCCAAGTGCCCTTCTTGCCAAACGAGGGCCAGATTAAAGACGAGCGAGTTAAGTTTTACGCCGGCACTTTCGCTGGAACCGTCTTTGTCACTAATGACGGCCTAACTTACGCCTTGCCCAAAGGTGAAGACGGTGGCTGGGCGGTAAGAGAGGAGTTTGCCGGGGCCAGGG
The DNA here is from genome assembly GCF_029478095.1 of Pelotomaculum isophthalicicum JI. Lineage (NCBI taxonomy): Bacteria > Bacillati > Bacillota > Clostridia > Eubacteriales > Desulfotomaculaceae > Pelotomaculum > Pelotomaculum isophthalicicum. The sequence goes on from NZ_JAKOAV010000033.1 coordinate 13,267, forward strand.
CGCTGGCGCCGGCCCCGGTGGGAGAACCGGGCGCCTCCGTCAACTACTACCTCGGCGACGACAGCGGCAAGTGGCGGACCAACCTGCCGTCTTACGGCATGATCACCCTGGGCGAGGTTTACGACAAGATCAGCGTGAACCTTAAAGCTCACGGCGACAACGTGGAGAAAATCTTTACCGTGGCCCCCGGCGGCGACCCTGCCGCCATCGCGGTTAAAGTTACCGGCGCGGACAAGCTCACCGTCAATGACCGGGGCGAGCTGGAGCTGTCCACAAAATTAGGCACGGTCGAAATGACCCGCCCGTCCGCCTACCAGGAAATCGGCGGGCAGCGCGTTGAAGTTAATGTCGCTTACGTGGTAAACGGCGGCAGTTACGGCTTTGAACTAGGCGAGTATAACCGCGCCTGTCCCCTGGTGATCGACCCGCTGCTGGGTTCCACCTTCCTGGGCGGCAGCGGGGCGGAAACGGGCTACTGCATCGCCCTGGACAAGTACGGGTACGTCTACGTGGCGGGCACCACCAAGTCGCCGACCTTCCCGGGCGCGTCGCAGGGTTTCGGGAATACACAAATAGACACCGCCAACGGTGACATGTTCGTGGCCAAAATGAGCCCCGACCTCACCCGGCTCCTCGCGGCCACCTATCTGGGCGGGAGCGCTGCCGATTCAATTAATAATACCGGCAATTGCCTGGCGGTCGCCCCGTCGGGCGAAGTCTACCTGACCGGGTACACCATGTCGCCCGACTTTCCCCACCCGGGCGGGGCATATCAAGGTTACGTTGACACGCATTCATCCAGCGACATTTTCGTTGCCAGGCTGAGCGGCGACCTCTCCCAGCTCAAGTCTGCCACCTATTTGGGGGGCGCTGACAATGACCGGCCAAACGCCATTGGTATAGACAGCCAGGGCAACGTCTTCGTGGCCGGGACAACGTACATGGACGGGAATTTACCCACCACCTCCAGCGCCTACCAGCAGGCGCACAAAGCAACCACCGCGATTACCGACGGGTTCATCTCCAAGTTTAGCCCCGACCTGTCCGAACTACGCGCCTCCACCTACCTGGGCGGCGCGGCCGCAACTACCATATATTGCATGTCCATCGACAGCAGCGACAATGTCTACGTGGCAGGAAATACTGTATATAACGCGTCAAAAAACTTGCCGGTCACCCCGGGCGCTTATAACCAGGTAAAAAACACAAATGCCAACCTCCAGAGTTTTGTATCCGAGTTGGATAACAATCTGGCCAACCTCCTGGCCTCCACCTACCTCGGCACCGGTAGCGGCGGCGAAACCCTCGTTTCAATTGCCCTGGGCAAGGACGCCGGCGGGAACACGGTGGTATACGCCGGCGGATATACGACAGAAACTGATTTTGTCTCCGCCGGCCCTGGCTACGCCTCAGCCTACCAGACGGGCAGCAACGGCGTCAATGAGATGTTCATCGCCGAGCTGAACGGCGGCCTGACCCAGCGGCTCGCCGCGACCTATCTCGGCACGAGCGTCGCCGATACACTGAGGAAAATAGTTTTGGATTCCGGTGGCAATTTATATATTGAAGGTACTTCTTCGAGTCCTAGTTCCTACCCGTGCTCTGCTGGGGCCTACAGCACGGCTAGAAACGGCACCAGCGGCACCGACATCGTCATCAGCAGGATGAAGGGCGACCTGACCAGGACGGCCAGCGACCCGTCAGGCCTGCTCGCCTCCACATACTTCGGGGGGGCCAACAGCAATGATACACCCTATGACATGACGCTGGACGCCTGGGGCAACGTCTACCTGACCGGGTTGCCCGCCGCCAGCGGCTTCCCGATTACTACCGGCGCATGCCAACCTTCGCTTAGCGGCGCCAGTGACGCCTTCGTTGCCAAGTTCACCGGGGACCTGACTCATGACGGTCCTGCCGACACCACCGCGCCCGTCTGGGTTGACGGAGGTTCGCTGACCGTTTCCAACGTGACTTACAGCGGGCTCACCCTGACCTGGACTCCCGCCTCGGATAACGTGGGGGTGACCGGCTATCAGATTTACCAGGACGGCGCGGTGGCCTATACCGTGAGCAGCGCGACGTATACGCAGGCGGGCGGCCTGGTGCAATACAACCTCACTGGCCTGAACAGCAGCGCCACTTACAACTTCAGGGTGGAAGCCGTCGACGCCGGCAACAACTGGAGCACCGGCGGGCCGACAGCCAATGCCTCGACCCCGGCCGAGCCCGATACCACCCCACCTTACTGGACTAACGGCAGCTTGACGCCTTCCGGCATTACCAAAAACAGTGTGTCCCTGACCTGGTCTGACGCCCAGGATAACGTGGGAGTGGCGGGCTACCAGATCATCGGCAGCGGTAGCGTTGTCGCTACCGTCTACGGGGACACGACATATAACATCACCGGCCTGACTGCAAGCACTCCATACACTTTCCGAGTGCAGGCGTTCGACGCGTTGGGCAATTATAGCACCGACGGTCCCAGCGTTGACGTCACCACAGCAGCGGACGTCGATATAGTGCCGCCCTTCTGGCCGATTGATGGCAAACTTTCGTATGTTTCTCTTTCCGACACAAGTATTCGCATCAGCTGGCCCGCTGCCACAGACAACGGGAGTGGTTTGGCCGGTTACAAGATCATTATGGCCACCGCTACGAATAATGGAGTGCCTGTTGACCCGGTGATCACCAACGTTGACGACGCATCCATTACAAAATATACCTTCACCGGCCTGACCACCGGCCAGGGTTACTATTGCAAAATCGAAGCTTTCGACAGGGTCGGCAATGTAAGTGCCAATGGTCCATCCAGCACGATCTCGCCTGGAGCAGGCACATACCTTTCCTGCGCCTACCTGACCACCATCAGCGGCACTCCCCCGTCATCCACCACCAGAGTTGCCATTGAGGGGAATAGCGGTGTGCCGCTAAGGCCCACGATTAAGCTGATCTTTTCCAATAACGTGGTCAACGACGGTGTTTGGGATAACAGCACCTATTCCAACAAGAACTGCATCAGCCTGCAGATTGCTTCCGGTGAAAATGCTGGACAAAGTGTGCCTGTTAACGTGTTCAGGATACCGGACCTTGAAACGGCCAGTACGCCGAAAGACACGATTAATTTCCAAGAAAGAAACAATATTTTCGTATCTCCCTTAAATGATCTGACGCCCGGCGTACAGTATAAAATCATTATCAGCGGTAATCTAATAGCCAAAAATACTGATCGCGGCCCCATGGGATACGAACGCGACATCCTCTTTACTACGGCACCCGCTGTTACCGGCGACGTGACCGTCGCCGCCGGCAGTAAAGACTTGCTGATCACCGGCGGCACACCTTCCGGTACTACGGTGACGGTTCCCGGCAGCGTTACGGACGCGACGATTAACGTATCGGCGTTTTTGGGCGCCCCGGCGGGTGGTACGGTAACGACCAGCGCGCTGCCGGCGGTTACGATAAATGCCAACACCACAATTAACGCGAGTCCGGTACAGGTACAAATCCCGGCTGGAGTTACAATCAGCGCTCCTGCGTCCTGGGACGGCACCATCAACGTGCCCACCGTCAAGCCCAACAACTCCGTGGCGGTGACGGCCGACCAAGGCAGGACCGCGACGGTGAATGCCGCCGTCGAGATCGGTTTCGGAGATATTCCGCTGACCTTCGATAATGCAGTTAAGATAATCATTCCCGGACAGGCTAGGAAAGACGCCGGATACGTCAGGGGCATCACCTTTACCAAGATCAGCACGGTCATGGCCGAGAACACGCAAGCCGCCGGAGATGCGCTGCCGGCCGGCGGGGACGGCAAAATTGACGACGGCTCAGATCTCGTGATCTGGACCAAGCACTTCACCCGGTTCGTCACATATACCCAAACCAACTCCGATAGCGGCAGCAGTACTGACACAGGTCCTCCCACCTGGCCGAGCGGCAGCACTTTAACCGGTGAGAAGGTCGGCTCCGATGTGGACCTCAGCTGGACTCCAGCCGTTGATGACATGGGTATAATCGGCTACAAGATTTATATGGACGGAGGCAAGATCGCAGAAGTAGGCAGCAGCCCCAGGCTCTATAAAGTCACCAATGTCCAGGGGCCGCATACGTTCAAGGTGGAGGCGGGCGACAACGCCGGCCACTGGAGCACGGACGGCCCGGAAAAATATGTGACCGGGACGGGCGATAAACCGCTGAATTTTGTAAGCGCCCTGACCACTCTCACCGGCAGTACCTCCAGCTTCACCGATGAGATTGAAGGGAAATCTAACGTACCAGTCAAGCCCGTGATCAGACTCGTCTTTGACAAGAACGTTACTACCGAGTTAATCTGGCCCGCCAACGAGCAGTGTTTTACCATGCAGGACAGCAATGGTGTTAGCGTACAAATCAGCGTTACTCATGTAAGAAATGATGTTAACTTTGATGAAAGACAGCACGTGTATATCACCCCGGTAAGTAACCTTACCCCAGGTAAGACGTACAAAATCATCATCAGCAAGAATCTGGTCGCCAACAACGGCAACACCTTGGGCAGCGACGTGACCATCAACTTCACCGTTGCGGGAGGTACCTCACCTCCCGACGATATCCCTGTTCTCGACCCCGACGCCCCCGTCTACACCACCGGCAGCGGTTCGGTTGACCCGGCCCTCGGGGCGGCGGTGGGCCTGGGTGATAAAGCCAGAGTGATCATACCTAAAAACGCACTTAAAGAAACATCTTCAGTTACAGTAACCGTCAAGGAGGTGACCTCGCCCCCGGCGGCTCCTTCCGGCTTCAAGATCGCCGGCAAGGTTTACGAGTTCACCGTAGGCGACCAGTCCACCTATACTTTTAATTCCAACGTCGCCATCACCCTGAGCTTTGACCCGGCGGCCATCGGTCCAGACGAAACAGCGGCCGTGTATTACTACGACGAGTCACAGAAAAATTGGGTCAGCCTCGGCGGCACGATAACCGGCAATACCGTTACCGTACAGGTGAACCACTTCACCAAATTCGCCGTGTTCGCCGTGAAGAAGACGGAAGTTCCCGTGGTCGCGCCGGGCACCCTGACCGACATCGCCGGCCACTGGGCCGAAGCCAATATCAGGAAACTGGTGGAACTGGGTGCGGTCAGCGGCTACCCCAACGGCACCTTCAAGCCGGACAACACCATCACCAGGGCCGAGTTCGCCACCGTGCTGGTGAAGGCCTTCAAGCTCGACCTCAGGAACGGCAGGGTGTTTCAAGACACCGCCGCGCACTGGGCCAAGGACTACATTTCCACGGCGGCTGTCTTCGGCATTGTCAGTGGCTACGAGGACGGCAGCTTCGGACCGGACGACCTGATCACCCGCGAGCAGATGACCGTGATGATTGTCAAGGCCGCGAAGCCGGAAGCGGTGAATGAGGAAGCCACGTTCGCGGACAGCGATGGCATCTCTGTCTGGGCCAAGTCCGCTGTCGCCACGGCGGTCAAGTACGGGATCATGAAGGGTTATCCGGATAACACCTTCCAGCCCCAGGGCAGTGCCAAAAGGGCCGAGGCCGTGACGGTGATAGTCAACGCCCTACGCCTGCAGATCCACTGAGCACAGGCAGGCGGCGCTGAGGCCGGATTGAATTAAAATGCAGGCAGAGGGAATCCTTACGGGTTCCCTCTGCTTTAAAGTTTTCAGACTTATTATAAATAATAACACTTTTTCTAGGATTATGACTATCCATACCGTGACAACTCGTTTAAGAATGGATAAAATATAATCAACAATGATGAAGAACGAGGTGACCACAGTGACTCAACAGTATTGTGCCCGTTTGATCCCCGAAAATGATGGCCGTTGGACAGTCGAGGTTCCGGCCCTTCCCGGATGTGTAACGTGGGGTAACACGAGGGAGGAAGCATTAGAGCGTATCAAAGAGGCCGTAGAACTATATTTAGAAGTGCTAAAAGAAGAGGGGAAACCCATCCCTGCTGACAAAAGCATTTTTACAAAAATAGAGGTAGCCATATGAGCCACCTTCCCCAAATTACCGGCCTGGAGCTTATCCGGGCTTTACAACGGATTGGGTTCTATGTGCATAGAAAGAAGGGCAGTCACCGTTTTCTATATCATCGAGAAGATCACTCACGGCTAGCAATTGTGGCTGTGCATAAAGGAGAGACCATTCCACCTGGTACTCTCACTACAATATTGCGTACAGCCAAAATTACTTTAGATGAACTAAGAAATAATATATAAAATCACATCTATTAACAACTGGCCGGTAACGGCTGCAAAAGAATAAAAATATGCCCCGGTTCATGGTAATAAGCATAGTATGGGGGAAAAGGGAAATGAGATTGAAAATGAGATTCAAACCACTGATTGTTGTTTTATGCACCATTATAATGCTTTTGCAGGGCGCGGTGTTCGGCCTGGCTGCCTTCGCTGAAGGCGGCAAAGGCACCGGCGGCGGCACCGGGGGCGGTAAAAACCTGCCGCTCATTACCGAGTGCGGCGTGTATAGTTACGACCCCGGCAGCAACACCACCCCGCCCGGCCCTATTGGAGAAAAACTCACCGCGGCGCCCTGGAAGCTCACCCGGGTGCCTTATGTCTTTGACGAAAATGTGGCCATCGGGATCAAATTTGCCACCAACGTCGCGGTGGACGCCCGCTTTAGCAAAAACCAAAACGTATTTCAACTGCTGGACGCCTCCAATAAAAGCGTCGGCATCAAAGTCAGCCGGGCGGGCGACGGCACTCCTTCGGACAAAAATAGAAACTACCTCTTTGTGGCGCCCCAGTTTCCTTTGCAGCCGTCCAGTTCTTACAAGATTATCGTCGGCCCGGCCCTGACCAGCAACAACGGCATGTCGGCGGGCGTGCAGCAGGAAGTGGATTTTACCACCGCTTCCGGTAAACCGGCGCCCGCCCCCGCCAATTCCACCACCGGCTCGGCCATGGTTAACCCGGCGGGCGGCGGGACGGTGGGCTTGGGTGGTGATGCCAAGGTGGTGATCCCCGCCAACGCGCTTAACGGCGCCGATCCTGTGGCAGTTAGCGTGCGCAAGGCGGACACGCCCCCGGCGGCTCCTGCGGATGCCAAAAAGGCCGGTGACGTATTCGAGTGCACGGTGGGGGGGAAATCCGCTTACACCTTTGCCAAGAATGTCACCCTGACCCTCGGCTTCAACCCGGCAGTGGTTGACGCGGGTGAAAGCCCGGCTATTTTCGCCTACGATGAGGCGGCTGGCAAGTGGGTCAACCTCGGCGGCGCCGTGGCAGGCTCAGATATCTCCGCGCAGGTGAACCACTTTGCCAAGTTCGCCGTGTTTGCCGTGGCGAAGGCGTCCAGTCCGGGAACCTTCAGCGATACCGCCGGCAACTGGGCGGAAGCAAGCATCAAGAAACTGGTGGAATTGAAGGTGACCAGCGGCTACCCCGACGGCAGCTTTAAGCCCGATGCCACCATTACCAGGGCGGAATTCGCCACCATGCTGGTAAAAGCGTTCAACCTGGCGCCCCAAAGCGGCAAAATTTTCAGCGATACAAGGAATCACTGGGCCAAAGACAACATCGCCACGGCAGTGTCCCACGGGATTGCTGGCGGTTACGACGAAGATACCTTCGGGCCGGACGACCTAATCACCCGCGAGCAGATGGCCGCGATGATCGTCAAGGCCGCCAGGCTTACCACGCTATATTCCCAGGGAACATCCTTCGCGGACAGCGCGGACATTTCTCCCTGGGCCACCGGGGATGTGGCCGTGGCGGTACGAAACGGCGTGATTAGCGGGTATCCTGGCAATACCTTCCTGCCGCAGGGCCAGGCTACCAGGGCCGAGGCGGCCACAGTGATCATGAACGCCCTCAAGCTGCCCAGATAAGCAGAACGATATTGATAAAAAAAATTGCAAACTGGCAGGAAATTGTTTGTTGGTGTTGAATAAGTATATTGTGTGAAAGAATCTCCGAGCTTGGCATACCTAAGCAAACAAGGTACGGTAGCCAAGCCGTTAGGGTACGGATGGGAAACCCCCGTACCTCCCGGTGCGGAAAGGAGGAGTTTTTAGAAAGAAAGCTTTGTCCTTTTTTACAGCGGGCAAAGCTTTTATTTTTACTCAGGAATTCTTTATACTACTCTCCGAGCCTAAAGACCTAAAGCTTTTGAGCCATGGTTTTCGGCCGGCAGGGCGTACCGGGAAACCAGTATACCTTCCATTGCGAGAAGGAGAGTTTTGACCTGGCTGCTGTGCCGGGCAAACTTTGTATTTTCGCAAAGCTTGCCCGGCATTGCTTTTTAGCGGGGTTGAGATAAATAATTCAAAAAGGGGTGAAGAGTTTACTATCATGGATACAAGGGAAGTGTTATCAAAAAGCATGGAGGAAACGGGTGGGGCAAAATGTTTTCCAGGAGACAACAGCATTAACGCGACCGTGGTTTTCGCCACATCCTGTTCGTTTTACAAGGATGATGTTGAAGAGGAAATCTACCTGGAAGGCGTGCTGACCTGCTACAACTGCCGCTACCGCAGGTGGACGCGCCCCGGATTCAGTTGTTTCAAGAACTTTCCGGTTATGCTCTGACACTTAATAATTATTTACATGTCGAATGAATTAAAACATATAAGTATTAATTAGAATGACTTTTGATAATATGCAATGATTGCAGCGTATTCGTATAATACGAACGGAAGAGGGAGGTTTTTCGGTAAAGTGCGAATAATTGTGTGTATTGACGACACCGACAATATCGACAGCGACTGGGGAACAGGAGAACTGGCGGCTAAAATATCGGAGACCATGGAAGAACTGGGGTGGGGAAAGAGCTACGGGGTGACCCGGCACCAGTTGCTTGTACACCCTGACATCCCGTACACATCCCACAATAGTTCAATGTGTTTTGAAGCCGAAATAGCTGAACCTTATCTTGATGTTCTAATCGATTTCGCTTCAGATTTTTTGTCTCAGGAAAGCGCTGAAGGATCGGACCCCGGCCTGTGCGTTGCCGTGCCTGAACGGTTAAGCAAGCCCGGGCTCCTGATCGATTTTGGCCGCAAAGCCAAGGAAACCGTTGTAAGCAAACAGGAAGCTTATAATCTTGCCCAACAGCTTGGGATACACCTGTCTGAGCACGGCGGCGACGGCCAAGGCGTGATCGGGGCGCTGGCCGGGGCGGGACTGCGCCTGAGCGGCAACGACGGCCGCTTGAGGGGTAAACTTAAAATAAAAAATGCAAGCGGCGTGATCAGCGTCCGCGACATCATCTCCCAAACCTGTGTTGACGTGGTGAGAGTTCTTGATGGGGCGGCGCTGAATAATGATGAGACGGTCAGGCTGGGGAAGACGGTAAAGCCTGTTTTGCTGGAAGGCAAGTTTGTACTGTTTGTATTCCCCGCCGGCGCGGAAGAGAAAATAGACGCCCTGTGGCAAACATGTACCAAAGAGCAGTTAAGAAAATATTAATATGCTGATATATTCCGCCAAGCGGCGCGGTCTAACCCGCGGTCCTGAATGTTATCGTCACAGCTTGGCCGGAAGTGCTCTGGCCGAGAGTTTCGCCGGCCAATGACATCAGCCCCGGTGAAATGCTCAATGTGTAAGTTGTGCCTGGAGTAAGAGGATTTACAGGTTCGATATAAATATATTGTCTTAAGGAAAAATCAACGGTGTCATCAACCTTTGTAACATTTAAAGGAACATTTTCATTGCGTTGAGAGACGAGAGTGAAGCTTTTTACGTTATTCTCCCAGACCTTGCTGTTTACAACATTCTTATCAAATCTCAGGGTAAACTTTGGTTTTACGGGTACATTTGAGGCTCCCCGGACATCCCTGCCGCCTTCGGTTATTGAAATGAAATGCAACGGCTTTCGACCCGGCGCTCCCGGCATTTCTTTACCGGCGCCGGCGGGAAAAGGACTTGTCGCCGGACCCGGCGCCGGTATGTTGATTACCTGTCCCGGGAAAATAAGGCCCGGGTCCGCTAACTGAGGATTGGCCGCGATCAAGGCGTCCAGGGTTACGCCGTATTTTTGAGCGATAAGAAATAAGGTTTCTCCCGCTTGCACAGTGTAATTCAAGATAAAACCCCCTTGCCGGATTGTTAAATGTTGTAATATTTTATGGCAAGGGTTCTAAATAGGTTACTATAACGAAACTGCGGCCTTACTTTAAGGTGAAAAAATTACCCAAAGCTGTGCGGGGTTTGACGGAAAAAGAAAAAGGGACAAACCTCTTAAACGTTTGGATGTCCCCGATGAATGTTCCTAAGAATGTATTCTGTTTACTTGTCTTTGTATATGATGGTACCCACATATTCACCGTTTAAAGCTCTGGTGATGTTGCCTTCTTTGAGGCCGTTGACAATTTGAATTTGTTTCATGTTCTGGGAACGGGTGAGCAGCTCCAGCACAACCCTTTCCACGACCAGGTCGTCCTGGTCCCTGTCCAGCAACTCTTTAGCGCCAATCTTTGGAATGAATTCGGCATCCGGATCTACTTTCGGATTGTTCGCATACAAACCGTCAACGTCTTTAATCAGAATGCAATGCCTGGCTCCAATCACCTCAGCAAGTAAAAACGTCCCGACATCGGTGCGGTTGCTGGGAATGCGGCCTTCCTCCGGCGGGTGCTCCCAGTACCCATACGGCGGCATGCCGTGAATCACCGGAATGCAGCCCTGGTTAAAATAGGCGCCCAGTTTTGGAATGTCGTCGTGTCCGACCTTGATCCCCCCGTGAGGCAGCAGCAGCATGCTTATCATCAGGGCATTTTGCTCGGATATGCTCTGGCCCAGCTTTGATATTATCCCTGTTGGCATACCCAGTTCCATGGCGATGGCGTAAGCGTGCCTGGAGCGGGTTCCACCACCGGTCGCGATGATCATTTTGTGTTTGCCGGCGTTTTCGACAATCTCTTTTATAATCGGCAGGACTGATTTAGCCCCCATGTCGGTAATACTCTGGCCGCCGATTTTAAGCACATTCACGTCGGGCAAGATTTTAAACGGTTCCCTGTACTCCAGACTTTTTAAAAATGTCTTGCCCACGAGGGTCTCGCCCATCAGCTTGCTTTTGACATGCAGCCTTTTACTATCCTTTTCACGGATCAGAGCCATATTCTAACCTTCTTTTTTATTCATTGTCGTCGTCATCGAGGTCATCATCTTCCTTGTTGTCTTTCCCGGCCTTCAGGTATACAACGTCAGCCCCTATGACGCCGGCGATCTCTTCTATTTCCATTTTCCTGATATGCTTTGCCTTGATCTTTAGATCCACGCCCGCCACGGCCACCACAAAATAACGCGGCTGTTTCTCTTTTTCTCCTACTTTGCGCCGCTCACGAACAAAAATTTTTGCACCTGCCATATTATTCACCTCCACTATTTTGGTGATTATCTTATCAAAATATGAAGAATATTGCAATTTTTTACCGGGGAAACATTTTGTAATCAAAATGAAGTCATTTTTATTAAATAGGAATTATGGTTTGTGCTGTCGAATTGAATTATAGATGCAGGTAAAAAAACATTGCGAGGGGTGAGTTTAAATATCTCAAACGGAAAGCACTGATACTGCGGCAGTTAAAACCCCGCGTAATCGCTTTGATCGTTATGAGTGGGCCGGCGCTTTTGGCGATTTGGGAACATTTATACCTTTTGCAATGGGCTATATCATGATAATGAAGATAGAGCCGCTGGGTTTGTTGGTTACATTCGGCATCCTGTTAATTTGTTCAGGGTTGTATTACCGAACGCCTATTCCTATTCAACCCATGAAAGCGATCGGCAGCGCCGCAATCACCCAGGCGGCCGCCATCACACCGGGTATGGTCTGGGGGGCCGGAATTTTTACCGGTATATTCTGGCTGGCCATGGGACTGACGGGGACTCTTGATATTATCTCCCGAATGGTTACCAAACCGGTTGTCAGGGGTATCGTTTTAGGCTTGGGCCTGTCCTTTATCATGGAAGGTATCAAAATGATGAAGTCCGATTTTATCGTGGCTGTTATCGCTCTGGCAATTACTTTTATGCTGCTTGCCGGCAGGCGAATCCCCGCCATGTTTGTCTTAATCATCTTTGGATTAATTGCCGCTCTGGTAAGGAATCCTGAGCTTTTTAAGGAATTGTCCGGTATCCATTTTGATTTCCAACTGCCCCACTTTGTATTAGGACAAATCACATGGACTGACTTCGTAAAGGGCACGCTCATTTTGGGCATTCCCCAGGCGCCGTTAACCCTCGGTAACGCTGTTATTGCCATAACAGCTGAAAATAACAGGTTGTTTCCTGAACGGCCTGTCACCGAAAAGAAAATTGCTGTTTCCCAGGGGATTCTAAACCTCATTTCCCCGTTATTTGGGGGTATCCCCATGTGCCACGGGGCCGGGGGCATGGCCGGACACGTTCGTTTCGGCGCCCGGACCGGCGGGGCTTTGATAATCGTGGGTGTTTTTTTATTGATAACAGGACTATGTTTCAGCAGTTCGGTATTGTTAATATTTAAAATTTTTCCTTTGAGCGTACTGGGTGTAATTTTATTTTTCGCCGGCTTGGAGCTGGCTGCTTCAGCCCGTGATGTGGGCAGGGAAAAGAGTGATTATTATACGTTGTTGGCAACAGCCGGATTTGCCATTTGGAATATGGGCGCCGGCTTCATAGCGGGAATAATAATACAAGAACTGTTTAAGAGAAAGGTGTTTAAGGTATAGGGTTTCAGTAACAGTGCACAACACAATTGGTATATCGGATAAAGAAGAATTGGCTTCATCTGCGAGTAATCTTGAGAAAGTTGCAGAGGCCGTTTAAGGCGCCTGGTTATATAACAAAGGGGGAGAAGCGGAAATAAAGTCACATGGGCATCGTTCCCCCCCCAGTGCTGCCACATTCAATTATTAATCATGAAAAACAGGTGAGCGTTTTTCAAAAAAAGCTTTAACACCTTCCTTGACATCTTCACCCTTACATAATTTACCCAATAATTCCGCTTCGACAGCTAAACCATCACGTAAAGAAAGCTGTTTGCCAAGTTTAACAGCCTGTTTTATCGCCTGTATTCCTAACTGCCTTTTAGACGCTATTTTTTCAGTTAGTTTGATTGCTTCATTCAGAACCTGCCCTTGGGGGACCACCCGATTGATCATCCCTATCCGGCAGGCTTCCCCGGCAGTAATTAATTCTCCGGTATATAGCATTCCGTACGCATTACACAAGGGAACCATTCGGGATATCCGCTGAGTTCCTCCAAAACCTGGCATAACACCAAGGTTTATTTCTGGAAATCCGAGGCGAGCGTTGATATCGGCTAAGCGAATGTCACAAGCCAATGCCAGCTCGCTTCCCCCGCCAAGCGCCGGACCGTTAATAGCAGCTATGGTTGGAATGGGTAAATCCGCGATTTTTTGCATTATACTCTGACCACGGTGCATAAAATTTCGCGCGGAAACCTCATCTAATGAAAGAAGTATCTTGATATCTAATCCGGCAATAAAAGCGCCACCTGCCCCGGTTATGATTACGGACTTAATCTCTCTTTCCGCCAAAATATGGTCTAGAGCTTGATCTATAGCATTAAGGGTTTCAATGCTTAGGGCGTTTACTGGTGGATTATCAATAGTCAATATAACAGTGCTGTTAACTTTTTTTAGTCCCACGGGTTTACTGTTTTCACTGAACATATTATCCCTCCAATTAATCATGAAATTAATATAAACACCGACTCCGTTTGAGTATAATTATATCCCTATACAGATTAATGTAAATCCTTAACATTTTTATCAAGAAGGCTTTTTTCAGTATCATTACTGCAAACTTCAACTTCAGTTAACAATATCAAGCATTTTGCCCCCATAAACGCCGATTGGTTCAAAATAAAAATCCCCACCATCAATACTCTATCTTATATAGAAGAGGTGGGGTTTAAATTATGGCTATATTTTTCCGTTGGTCGGTTGCTGCCGATGAGCCGGGTTTAGGCCTGAATGGTAAGGCTAAATGCTTGGCTCACGCTAACCGACGCGTTGTCTGTTACTGTTATCGTAAAGTTCCAGGTGCCCGCGGTAGTTGGGGTGCCGCTGATCGTTCCGTTGCTAGCCAGACTTAACCCCGTGGGAAGGCCTCCGCTGGTTAAGCTGAAGCTGTACGGTGATGTACCGCCGGTGACACCGATACCGGCGTTATATTCGCTATTCACCAGGCCGTTTGCCAGTGCCGTGGTCGTGATGTTGAGCGCCGTTTGGTCGATGGTAAGGCTATATGCTTGGCTCACGCTGACCGATGCGTTGTCTGTTACCGTTATGGTAAAGTTCCAGGTGCCCGCGGTAGTTGGAGTGCCGCTGATCGTTCCGTTGCTGGCCAGACTTAACCCTGCGGGAAGGCTCCCGCTTGTTAAGCTGAAACTATAAGGTGATGTACCGCCAGTGGCACTGATGCCGGTATTATACGCGCTATTCACTTGGCCGTTTGCCAGTGCCGCGGTCGTGATGCTGAGCGCCGTTTGGCCGGGAGTGGTGGGAGTCTGTCCTGCTATTAACTCCTTAATATTTTCCTTAAACTGATCCATCGTCATACCTTGGGCGGCAACGATATCAGAAAATTTTTTGTTGGCCTGCAGGTCGGATTTAAGCTGATCAGTTGTCATTCCCAACGCTTGAGCAACTAGATCAAGACCGTGTCCGTTCACCTTCACCTTGTAATTGTTAAAGTTTCCTTTACGTATTTGACCCTTGTTCTTAAAGAAGCCAAACTTTGACAAAAATCGGTGTTGTTTATCACCTGAAGTAAAGCTCTGGCTGGTAAAACTCTGGCAAAAGTCGTTGTCCGCGGCGCTAAAGTCTGTGTTGTACACGAAAAACCCTTGGTTCATGTTGCTTACAACAGCTTTGGGATTGTTGGAACTGGCAAATGATGCACTGCTAAAAGCCCCTGTCAGGATAACCGCAGCTAAAAGAATAGCACCAACACGCCATTTTTTTGATTTCAACATAAAACCCCTTCTTTCATTTTATATGAATCGGTACACCGATTAATTTTATATTACCACTTAAAAATTATCATTTGGTGTTCATTTTGTGTAAGTATTGTTTATATATTGTGAACTTTTTGTGTGCATTTGTGGGTTAATTGCAAATTATGATCCATGATATACCTTTTTGATTCATTCTTGAATAACAGTGAGGTTGCAAACGTTACGCTGCCTACGTTGCAAACTACGCTAATTATTGTTTGTCCCGGTTGATTTGTTTTTTGTATTTAAGGCTAAATAGAGCTTTCTGGCAATATATGTGATTACAACTAAAACAAAAATAAGGAGCCCGAGCTGTCCTATTTGACTTACCAGCAGAGCGGTCTGCTCCCACGAATCACTAAACCAGTAGCCCAAACCCAAATAAAAACAACTCCACAACAACTCTCCAATGGCGGTTGTCACAAAAAAGATACAAAATTTAAAATCAGTAATCCCGGCAAAAGCATTTACGAAAGTGCCTAAAGCTGACAGGGGAAAACGGGAAATGACAATGGCCGTCTTGCCATATCTGTGATGATAATCTGCAGCTTTTTGCAAACCCGGTTTTAAAAAATTGTTTATCATTGGAAAACGCGACAGAATGTATTTCCCAAGGTTCTGCCAGAGCCAATAGCTCAGAATGTCACCCAATAGGGAAAACAGCCAAATTGCCCCCAGCAATTCAAGCAAGCTGAACTCCCCATAAAAAGCTAAGGCTCCGGAAGCCATCACGATCAGATTGGACCCAAGGGGAATCCCATTGTTTTGGAGTATGAGCAAACTACCTAAAAACCAGAGATTGTACTGCCGGAAAAACTCGATTAATAAAATTATATAGTCATTCATGATCATTGCCTGCCGGGTCTGTTATTTTGAGCAATTGGCGCAAATTTGATTGCATTTCGGAAGGGGATTTATTGTACTTGTTCCTTAGCGCTCTGAGGCTTAGTTTTTCATCACCTTGCTCCGGATTGATTTGGAGTGCCTCAAAAACATCCTTTTCGGACACATTGTATTTTTGAGCTATTTCACTTACTGTCATCCACTTTTGAGTTTGTAAATAGCTGCTTTGCCTGCTTCTATTGTGAGGTAATTCAACTTGATGCAGGTTGTGATAGATTATTGCCGATTGTCTGAATATCAGCAATGTCAGTAAGATTATTAGCCCGATGAGGAGGAAAAACTTTAAACGCCTATTCATTTTCCCCCGGTGCCCCTTTCGTTATAAGATTTAGCATCTGGAATATAGTGATCATTTTAGTCCGTTTGCTCGCATTTATATTGTAACGCAAGTGCCACGACCAAGCCATAACAAGTATTGACTATGAGCCGGCATTCATTTCACAAGGAAACTGTGCTTGTAACAAAGAAAAGCATGTTTTATAATCTGAATAGACAGAAAATTAAATACTTCAAAGGTGTGGACCTGATGGCAAAAGAAACTCATTTGCGTCTGAATCGTCAAACTGTGAAACTAGGGCTGATAAAAGTTACCCAGGACATGTTCCCCGGGGAAACTTTAAAAACCGATTATTCCATTCATGAGGGGGTTTTCTGCAAACTTGCCGGCTCGTCGCTCTCAGAGAGAGAAGTAAAACAGATTGGCATCAAGCTGCAGGAATGGTCTGATTATGACAGTTTGATTCAATTAATTTGCCGGGAAGGAGGGTATTATCACTATAAGGTGGGTAATGCCATTATCAAAGTATTGTATCCGGCGAATAACCGCTCTTCAAAGATTGATAATTTTAGATTAATTCCCTTTTCTTCGGGCTTTATTATTGACTTTACTGAAATAAAGAAAGAAGGAGTAAAACCTTTTACTTTACCCAAAAAGTTGGCCGAGACATATGATAAAACTCGCAAGTGGCTGGATAATCTTAATTTGGAGCTTGTTCCCGACGTGAATGAATATATTGCCTCGGGGCAGAGCCTGGAATTGCTCAGCATAGCGGAAGCCTTGCAGGAAAAGGAAATTTCCGATATTGCCGATATGATTATTCAACAGCGCCGCGCTGTGCGTGTAATCCTCATATCCGGCCCTTCCTCATCAGGAAAAACAACTTTTATGCGCAGGCTTTCCACTCAGTTGCGGGTCAATGGATTAAAGCCGATTCCTCTTTCACTGGACGATTACTATTTAAACCGGGAGCAGACTCCGCGCGATAAAGACGGCAATTATGATTTTGATTCCTTGCAAGCTCTTGATCTTAAACTAATGCAGCAGCATATAAAAGATCTCGTCAAGGGGAAAATTGTAGAAACCCCCATTTTTGATTTTGTATCAGGCTGCCGCACCAACAAAACAAGAACCATGCAACTGGGCCCTGATGAAATTCTCCTGATTGAAGGTATTCACGCATTAAATCCCGGCCTGTTGCCTAACATGAGCAGAAATCTTTTTTTTAAGATCTACATTAGCGCGCTGTTCGAGCTCAATATCGACTTAATGAACAGGGTCCCCACCACGGAGGTTAGGCTGATCCGCAGAATGGTCAGAGATGACCGGTTTAGAGGATATATTCCCGATATCACCTTCTCTCAGTGGGATAGTGTGCGCAAGGGTGAATCCAAGAGTGTCTTTAAATACCAGGAAGAATGCGATGTTATGTTTAATTCGAGTTTGCTTTATGAGCTGAACGTCTTGCGTTCCTTCGCGGAAGCTTCCTTGCAGAAAGTCAATGAAGATTCTCCCCATTATGCGACAAAAGAGCGACTGATGAACCTGTTGTCATTTTTTAAGCCGATGGAATTTTCCAAAGTTCCTTTAAATTCTATCCTTAGAGAATTTATCGGAGGCACTATTTATTCAGATAAAAGTTAATAATAAAACCTTCCCAACGGCGAAGCCGGCGCGGGAAGGCAATTTTGCTTATATCTAAAATATCAACTGTCATAATAAACGGATCTTTGAAACAGTTTATAACGCCAGAACTGCAGATGCCATAGTTCCTTCTGTTTGCGGAGCAACTTTCTCTTTTCTTTATAATTCTTAGCTATCATTGCCTGTTGCTTTAGTTCTTTGAGTTCCTGCATAGTACAGATGAAGGCATCAAATAGTTCCTGGGGTGTCACGGCGCAAACCACCTCACTTAAAACTTGTCAGGTAAATTTGTCCAGCATTAAAAAACTTATTTGTTTAACATCTTGAAAATTAGTTTTGAAAGTATAGCAAGAACTACCGCGATACCAAGAGTTGCCAACATGCTCATGCTATGGAACAAGTACCATAAAAGAAGGTAACCCGTGGATACCACTATGGACGTCAGCATTAGCGGAAAAGCGATCTTCATATAATTAACAAAGCTGATATGCAGCCCTTCTTTTTCGGCTATACCCAAAACGACAACATTTGCCGAGGCGCCTATGGCTGTTCCATTGCCGCCAAGGCAGGCGCCCAACGACAGCGACCACCACAGCAGGTTTAAGTCCGCGATACCTCCCAAACGGCCCATGTCTTGAATGAGCGGGATCATTGTAGCAACAAAAGGAATGTTGTCAACAAAGGCCGAGGCTATGGCGGACAGCCAAAGAATCAGCATAGCGGTGGGCACCATGATGCCACCTGTTACATCCAGTGACCATTTAGCCATTGCTTCAATTACTCCTACCTTCTCTAAAGCCCCAACCACTACGAATAGGCCAACAAAGAAAAAGATAACAGGCCACTCCACCGCATATAAGGCATGCTCCGGGTCACTCATTGTAACCAGAAGCAATAAGCTGGCGCCTGACAGGGCTATAACTGATGATTCAAGGTGTACATATTGGTGCAAGACAAAACCTAGAACGGTTAGGAAAAGTACAATCAGACATTTATTTAAAAGCTTTTGATCCTTTATCTCATCCTTTTCATTAATTTCCATAATATTATCTTTGAGTTCAGGTCTAGCCACCAGTTGTCTTCTATATATGATCTGAATAAAGAAAATGGTCAAAATATATATAACAATTATTACAGGGGTCAGGTTAAAGACAAAGTCCATAAAGCCGAGACCAGTGGCGCTACCAATCATGATGTTCGGCGGGTCGCCAATTAAAGTGGCTGTGCCCCCAATATTGGAGGCGATGATTTCAGAAATCAAGAACGGCAATGGGTTAAGTTCAAGCTGCCTCGCTATGGCAAAGGTAACAGGCACAATTAATAGCACAGTGGTAACATTGTCTAAAAACGCGGATAAGATAGCTGTTATCAAAGACAGGGCGGCGATAATTTTGATCGGTTCCCCTCTTGAACTTTTGGCTGCCTTAATTGCCAAATATTCAAAAATACCGGTTTGCTTGGTGATACCCACAATGATCATCATACCCACCAGCAAGCCAATGGTGTTAAAATCAATAGCTTCAACAATTTGTTCCAGACCTAATATTTTTGTTAAAGCCATTAAACTGGCTCCTACCAAGGCAACCACAGTGCGATGAATTTTTTCTGTAACTATTACCGCGTATGTAATTAAAAAAATTGCCGTAGCAAAAATGACCTGACTACTTTCCGACAAGATCTAACCTCCCTTTCACATATCAATACATCTGAAATATTAAGTTTTATCTTCACCTCCAGGTAAAATTTATATAATTTAACACAATCCTAAAGAAACGCAATAAAAAAGAGGTGGGAACAGTCATATAAGACTATACCCACTCCAGTAAAGTCAATGTCCTTGTCGCCTGGCAATCATGGCATATATACCAGCTTTAGACCCATGGCTTAGCGTCCCCGGTTTTCACACGGGTTTGCCCAACACGATGTTACGATATTATTTTTTTTTATTATATATTTATTGCATGCATAGTACAATATTTTTTTCATGTTTGATGTCCCATCGTTATATATTACCTTGCTGATTTGCAGGTAGCCATAATAATATTTATTTAGCTATAACTCGATTCCGGCCGCTCTGTTTTGCTTCATAAAGAGCTGCGTCTGCCCGTTCAATCAACTCTTCGATGCGTTCGCCCTTTTTGAAGGAAGTCACACCCAGACTGCATGTTTGATGCCCCGCTCCGGGGAACACCGTTTGTTCAACCGCAGCCCTGATTTTTTCCGCCACGACCAGCGCGCCATCGAGCCCGGTTTCCGGCATGGCGATGAGGAATTCCTCTCCACCCCAGCGGCTCAACATATCCGGAGCGCGCACTTGCTTCTTGATGATCTTAACGATGTTGACGAGGAACGCATCTCCGGCAATGTGCCTGTATGTGTCATTCACTTCCTTAAAAAAGTCTATGTCCAAAATAATGATTGAAAACTCTGAACCGTACCGTTCACACCGGTTCTTTTCACTGTTCAATAATTCGCAGGCCTTCACCCTGTTATAGGCCTGAGTCAAGAGATCTGTTTCAGCCAGCCGCCTAGTTTCTTTATTGGCTATTTCCAGTTCATCCGTGACCGCCCTAATGAAGTGGAGCAAACGGGAAATGAACCGGGAATGTTGGTAAGCAAAAAGATCCGCGTCCTCCTGAAACAGCGGCTTCCTATGCCCATTTTGGATTTGCGCGGCTTTCCCGCCGTAATTGCGCTCTTTCATGCCTACCGCCACCATAGTGTAATTGAGATGATTGATGCTGTTCGGGCTGCTGTTTATTTCTCCATGTGTATAGAATCCGGATGTCGGTGCAATATTTTCAAATGGTTTTGTCTCTAACTCCACATCGTTATGCAAGAAAGCTCGCCTGGCGGCACAGCTATAAAGGAAAATAGATTCAGGCTCGAAGGCTGCCAGCAGGCTTTGCACTGCAGCAGCCTGTTCAATAATTGTGTTTGGATCGCCGTAACCGAAGAGAACTGTTTCACCCTTCTTTAAATCAGCAAGGAATAAGATAGCATTTTCCTCGTTGACTGCCATAGCGGGCCTGGCGTACTGCCTGCCATCTCTTTTTACCATCAATGGAAACACTATGGCGTTATGCTGGAAGCTCTTATCATTTTGAATATCCAGATATCGCCGATATATTTTGAAGGCAGGTTGACCGTCGATTTTTTTCACCCAATAGCCGTTCACTTCCGTGATAACCATTTCCTTACCTAACGGATGCCAGCCAAGA
Organism: Pelotomaculum isophthalicicum JI; assembly: GCF_029478095.1. Classification (NCBI taxonomy): domain Bacteria; kingdom Bacillati; phylum Bacillota; class Clostridia; order Eubacteriales; family Desulfotomaculaceae; genus Pelotomaculum; species Pelotomaculum isophthalicicum. Next base: position 34,288 of record NZ_JAKOAV010000033.1, read on the forward strand.
TAGTTATGTGTTTCAATCTTAATCCCATCTCCCAGAAAAGCAACCGCGACCACACCCTTAAAGGTGTGCCGGGAGTTGCAGAAAATCAGGGCTTTCATTTCTGATACCGGTGATGAATACTCGCCTGCGCCACCGCCGAAAACAGGATAGGCGACTTGAGCATCGGCAAAGCCTGTTAAAAAATCTGACACGTCCATCGTTGTAGTTGTCGTCAGCAACAACACACCCGCTATTTTCGCGCACGTGTTTTCAATATCGGCGCGTAAAGTTTTCCCCAAATCAACTTCTCCGCCGGTTGCGGCGTCCAATATAAAGGCTTTTACGGTTGTTTCTTTAAAAAACGTTATTGAAATGACCGTAGAGTTAGTGAATAGCTGGCCGTTAGCAATCTCTCCCGAGGTAGAAGCGCCGACGATAATCGCCCCCGGCAAATTTTCGTGCAAAATGGTTTCAATGTTCTTAACCCATTGCGGATTTGCTTTTGAGGTGAAGACTTGAATAAAAATTGCAGAGGCATTTTTCGCTAGTGTTTTTATCTTACCGGTATTTACCAAGCCTTTCAAAACATCTAAAGTTCGTATTACAAGTATCCTGGTGATCATATGTGCCTCCGCTACAACGATGATTAAAACTCGTGGCTTTGCGTAGTATCCTTTCAGGTAGTTTGCCAAATATTTAATTAGTGTGATGGATTAAAATCCCATGTTGCAATATTCTTTATTTTTTGATTATATTAGACTTTAGTCCTATAGTTCAATAGGACTAAAGTCCTTTTGGCGAAACTGGGGAAACTTGGAGCGAATGTATTATTAGTATGTTGTAGCTGTTCCAACTTGGATTTTGAGTAGAGAAATCATAAATATTTACAGGTAAAAAAGATTATAATTATGAAATAGGTTATGGGGTGTCTGCGGATTTAAAGAAAGCTTCCAGAGCTGATTTGGACAGGATGTTTGAATCTGGGAATTTTTTAGAAAAATATTAGGAAGCAGTGAGTTTTGTTTATCTCATCCTTCGTAACGGGGGTTATGGGGGTCGCGCATTAGCGATACGATTGCCGCGATGGTAATTTTTATAGATAATTCTGGATAACAGTAAAGTAAGAAAGGGCAATGAGAGTCAATAAAAGAGTTAATGGAAAACCCACTTTGAAATAGTCAAGGAATTTTATTTGAATTCCCTCATGCTTAGCAGTTTCAATAACTATAAGGTTAGCAACAGACCCTGTCACCGTAAGGTTGCCCGCTAGGGTACTGAAAACCCCCAGACCTATCCACCAGAAACTTACATCTGAAGGGATAAAAGACTTAAGTAACATTACAGCTGGAACATTACTAAATATATTGGAAAGCGCTATCGTTAAGATGGAAAAAACCCTAAAGCTCTTAAAGCTGAAGATTTCCATAATACGATTCATAAGCCCACTTTGTTCCACACCGCCCATCACAACAAATAAACCAATAAACATAACTAATAAGTTAAAATCAATTCCAGCATAAATTTTATCGGGTTTAAGTCTCCGTGTTACCAGAAGGTATGCCGCCCCAAGACTGGCTATGATAGCTGGTTCCTTGCTGACAATAAAACCCGCCAGAATACCCAATGTTACTACTAGGCTTTTCCCCAACAGATATCGGTGGTAACCCTTTCTTAGGGGTTCACCGCCAGTCAAATCCCCTTCAAGAAGGTCTCTGTAAAACCAGCTTATTACTAAATAGTTGATTAATAGCCCTACTACCGCCAATGGAAATGCAATAACAATATAGGAGAAAAAAGATACATTTGATATGCTCCCGATTAGAATGTTTTGCGGATTTCCCAGCAACGTTCCGGCGCTTCCGATATTGGAGGCTGTCGCCACTGCCATTAAGTAAGGTAAAGGAGGAATCTTCTCTTTTTTGCATATTATAATGACGATGGGGGTTAAAATCAGGCAAACTATGTCATTAATAAAAAATGCGGATAATAGTCCGCTTGTAATAACTACCCCAAAAAGAAATCCCTTCCGGGTTTTTAAGTTCTTTATCAAGTAATTACCTATAAACCGGAAGAACCCAGCCGATTTGAGACTGGTAGTTACGATCATCATGGAAAAAAGCAGAATTATGGTCCTAAAGTCCACCGATTGAACGGCTTGGTTGAAAGTGAGTACCCCGGTGGCCATAATTAGTGCTCCGCCGATAATAGCGGCCCCAGCCCGATCAACCCGAAAGATAGGAATTTTCCCTATTCCAAAGACTATCAAAGTTGCTACGAGAATTATTCCTGATACAATCATCATTCTGTCAGATTACCAGACTTTCTGTCTTGTTTCAATTAATATTCGTCGAAAATGGTTCCACAACTCCTAGCTTATATTAAGTATTTGCCGATTATGCGCTCAGTTGCACGGCCACCAAATAGTATTTTGCCATCCAGGGTGATTAATTTCACAATATTAAACTCCATTCCTGTGTTCCCTTGCTCAATTGATGTACCAGTGCCATCCCAGAGCTTGTTTTTAATCATATAATAGCCAAATGCGCTGTTGCCTGATCCAGTGGCGGGGTCCTCCAAATATCCGAATCGGGGAGCAAAAACCCTGGTGTGAGCTATATTTTGTGTGCTTTGTACCTCTTTGGTAAATATCAGAATAATATCAATGTCATGGTCTAAACAAAAATTTTTAAGTTGTTGTTCATGCGGATAAACATTAACTTCATCTTTAAGTGCAGTAAGAGGCACGATTAATGTTCTTAATCCGGCATCTATTATATCTATCGGATACTGATTGCAAATCTGTTCCGATCTCAATTTCAAATTTTGTGCTATAATTTCTGATGGTAGATCTGTGCCAATATGTTTAGGTTCGGGAGCGGTGATAAATACCGCATCCTGTTCGGAAATCCGGTTATAAACTATCAGGTTACCCTTATTATTTGTTTCTATAACTAGCTCGCTTTTTTCCATTAATTCAGCGATGCTCTTAATAAGGCTGTACATGCATGCAATAGTGCCATGCCCGCAGAAATCTACTTCACATTCGGACGAATAATAAATCAATTTATAGTCAGCAGACGAAGATTCGCTGCAGTATATAACTTCTGAAACAAAGCCCTTGTGCTGTCTGGCGATTGCCAGCATCTGATCTGTACTCAGAGTTTGACCGTTTCCCAAATAAATGCATGCCGCTGGATTGCCCAGCGACTTTTCCGATGTAAAATGTTGCCGCTCAGTTTCCCTATCGGGAAATGAATAGTTTTTTCTTGCCAAAGGGGGCGGTAATCTGAGACAATAATTGACGTGTGCAGCCGGAGGTTGCGCCGACAATCATTATGTCAGGAGCAGCG
>NZ_JAKOAV010000034.1 GCF_029478095.1 Pelotomaculum isophthalicicum JI
GGGCCATGTATATATATTTTAATGATAATACAAAAGCAACAACATATTTAAATAAAGCAAATTACTATTTTGAAAGAGCTGATTCTATGATTAACGCATTTCAAAGATATAGATAATTAAAGGAGGTCTCATTATGCGAATGCAAAAACAAAAACTACGTAACCTTGTCGCTTTGCTCGTCGTTGCGTTGGTGCTGGGGTGCTGGAGCGGTGTGGCGAGCGCTTATTGGACTGATTTAATTGACCAAATGACACCTTTTAACACTTCAGGCCCTGAAAGCACTGCCGAGGTCAACCAGACATATATTGATTTGACCAATGTTTCAAGTGGTTCCGTGACTTCTGCGACATATATTGGCGCAAGCCAAACAAGGACCGATAATTCTTATACTGTTGCATCACAGACATACATAGATGCAATGGATAGAATTACAAGTTATGTTTTTGCTTTAACCAACCAATATAGACCTGATACAGACATGGGTTTAAGCGGCGTGGACTATTTACCAACTGTTCATGTTTATACTTATGGAACCCAAAAAGATCAGGCTATGTATTCGGTTGTTTCTGGCCTGGTAGATTGTCTCGGCAATCCTCCTATTAGGGGCGATGGTGGCGGATCTTCTTCGTCATGGATAAATAATTATTCGCCCACGGCCATGGCCTCAACAACTATTACTTCCTTCAAAATCGGTGAAAAATCGATCACAACTGCCAGTGGTACAACAATAACCATGGATGTCGCACCATACGTAAAAGACGGGCGAACCTATACTCCAGTCCGATATCTCGCATATGCGCTCGGTGTTCCTGAAAGCGGGGTCCAATGGGATGAAGCAACACAAACCGTTACCATTGTCAAGGGCGATACGGTTCTCAAAATGAGCATCGGGAACACTACCATGACTAAAAACGGTGAAATTATTGTCATGGATGTCGCCCCGGAACTTGTTGATCCGGGCAGGACAATGCTTCCCGCCCGGTGGGTAAGTGAGGCACTTGGCGCAACGGTTACATGGGATGAAGTTACTCAGCAGGTAGTAATAAAGCAGGGGACTTAACCCCTGCTTTTTGTTCCTCTGCATCCGTTATCGCACCGGCGCGTCTGCCGTGTCCACCGGCTCCGCTTTCGCCGGCGCGTTTAGCTCAACCGTGATCTTTTTCATTACCGGCTTCTTCCGCCTTACCGTCACAAGTTCCATGGCCTCCTCTTTTGTGACCACCTTTTTTGGAGAGAATTCTACCGCTTCTTGAATACCCGGCACCTCTGCCCGTGCCATAACTTCTTTCTTTTTAAACTGGCCGGTGTATTTGTCCAGTTTATACCCTTCCTTAATTTGGTAAATCTGTTCCTCGACTTCTTCAAATTTAGGTTCCCTGTACGTCTCGACCGTACCATCTTCTTTGAAGCGGTATAGTTCTTCGGTTTCCTGGATCTCGCGCGTCAAGACTTTGTGAATACCCTGGCAGCCGGCGTGAATCGGGATACACATACTACCAAGAAAATCCTCGTCTATGTGTCGAACGAGAAGAACAATGGTATCACCGGGCGCAAAGGCTTTTTCACAAAGAGGACATGCGGTTTCTTCAAAACAAGTATCGCCTTGTGACAAGTTTGTAGCCCGGAGAATATTAAAGTAGCCGGAATTCCAACGCTGATCGGAATATCCCACATAACCAGTGTTATGAGTGTATGGAACTAAATTATCAACTATTTTACCCCTTACATTTATCTGCGCGCCGCTGCTTCCGGAAAGATTTATATAATCAGAGTCAAGCTCAATTCCCGGCCCCTGCAGCCGTATACTCCCGTCACTTTTGCCCCATATAACAAGCTTTTTGGTTGTGCCACCTAGAACAGGATCATAATCATTTATAGTATATAATTGACCAACTTGCGTACCATCATAAAAGAAGATTATATTACCCCAGTTTTGACCGCTCCACATTCCCAAGTTTTGCTTGCCGTCGTAATAAGATTCGAGGGTTCCTTCCGGCGTCAACTTAATATAAGTGCTGCTGCCTTCGGTGCCAGTCTGTATTACACTCGAATATATCTCACCATCACCTGAAATCTTTAATCCATATTTTCCTTCACGAATCAAATTATTGCACCCCCTGTAATACCGGATTTCTCGTTGCCTTGAAATCGACAATCCGATCCGGCAAAATAATCTGAATCTGAACAGGGGCGCCGCAACAATCAACATTATCTATTACCCGGAAAACCATATCCACAGCGAAGCCAAGGACCTCTACGGGACCGATCCGCTCAAAGAGTGGTGCCCGTATATCTTTTAAAGCATCCTGGATTTCCTCGTCCGACGCCCCGTCAATACGCAGTGTATATGGTTGTGTGGGCGCGTATAGCTGCGGTATTAAATCGGCGGGAGGGTGTGGGTTAAACCTTATAAGATTATAAGGGAATCCTCTGTAATACCTGCTTAAATGAAAGCAAAATGTACCATTTGGTGATCCCGCCCAATAATCTGCCAGGTGGTCACGTAGTATATCCGCAAGCTGGGCGGGAGGTAAATTGAAATTGGCTGTCTTTTCGAAGTTATCGAGAGCATTTTCTATGGTCATACTGCCGAATTTCTGGACACCGCACCAAGCAAGCCCGAGGTTATTTTTTAACTGATACAGTTTTTTTACGCTGTCGTTCTCGAAAACAGGTTCGCATTTCAAGACAGTTTTTGTTAAGCTCGCAACAAGGCTGGTTTCGTTCATGACGCGGCTGTCGGAGAGTTGTAAAATTCTGTCTCCTAGGATGATTGAAGCGATGATTGACACGTTAACACTTCCTTTTCATGTAATTTTAATTTTGTTTTTTTGGAGCGGGACCGGGTAGCCCCGCCCCCGGGTGAATCTGGCCACCGCATGAGGGAGCGGCGCCGATAATTATTTACTTTTTAGCTTGGGATTCGCGCCAGCCCATAACAACATCGTTGTGATAACGGGTCAAAATACTTTTGATATCATCAATGTAACTGCTTAAAATAAACCCTGAAGTACTCATAGTAAGCATGGCTGCCTTCCGATGAGCGGCAATTAGTTGGTCAATTAGGGGGAGAATTTCCTTATTAAGCTTTGAATTAATTTTCTCCCTGATCTCATTAGCCTGGTGTATCAGCCTGGCGGCTTCCTCTTTGGCTTCCTGGGTAGGTTCTGGACGCTTTTGTAGTTCATTAAGTTCCGAGTCAATTTCTTCGTTTTTAGGCAATCTCGCGGCTATGTCGGCGGCGATTGTTGCGGTCTCGGCTTCAATTTCTTGAATAAGACGATCTTTTATCTTCTTTGTTGATTCTGTTAAAATTCCCATAATTTAACAGCTCCTTTTTATTGTTAAATTTTAGTTCATCATCAATGAGCTTTCGCCTGTGCCGGCGGCGTTGCTCTGCTGAAAATAAGCGGATCATGGTGCTTGTGGTTAAGTGTTTTGGCATAGTGCTAATCCCCCTGCCCGGTCCCGGTCGTTAATTCAACGGCGCCGGCGCCATCTTTCCAGGCTACTTTCAAGTTTAAGGTTTGGTTGCCACCTGTTACTTTGCCTTTTAATAGCCCCTCTCGCTTGTCCAACAGGATGCCGGTGGCGACTACCAATTGTGAAGGCGGTATACTACTGACTTCGTTTTTTAACCTCGTTAACATTTTCCGGGTTATTTCATCAATGTCACTGATGAATTCAAAGTCAATTAGTTCTCGGTTCTCACCAAGATATTCCCGCAGTATTACGCTCACGGTTTGCCGGGAGATAGAAAACTTCTCGGCTATTTGGCTTATGTTTCGGGTTACAAGGGTCTCCTGGACTACCTGCTGGCGTAGCTCCTCAGGGAATTTATTGTGTGGGGAGCGGCCTTCATGGCCGTTGGGGAGCGGGGCCAGGATTTCAATAGTGGTATCGTTTGTATTATTGGTTTCCAAGGGTGTATCCTCCTTTCTCTTGGTGCTGGTGTCAAGGTGATTGACTTGACAGTGGTTAATTCGTATAATATAAGTTTAGGAAATTATTGGTTATTTTGCTTTAATAACATGAGTTAGTGCCGACAAACACTAAATAAGAAAAAGGTTACTTTGCTTCATGCTGTCGGGGTAGCCGCTTCACCTTCCCGGCCTGGGCCTGGACTGCCTGCGCCGCCTCAACAAGGGCTTCCCTGCTCACCGGTGCGGAGGATAAATGTTCGCTGCGGCTTGTGGCTTCGCCGGAAATTAATAGAAGTTTGTCCATAATTATCCCGGTTGCCGTTGATACACTTCTTAAATCGCTGGACTCGGGGATTAACTCAGCCATCTTGGTTACGCCGGTCAAAACCAGATCCCACGCCTGAGCAATAAACTCCTGGCGCTTTTTGTCCCCATAGGATTGTAATTCGGTGCCACCAGAACACTTTTCAGAGACCATATTCATAAGATCACCTTCCTTTTCTAGTTTTTTCCAGGTGTGTATACTGGTCCAGGGGATATTGGTTAATTTGCCGGCCGCACGTATGCCAATGATGTTGGCAAGCTCTATACAGGTAAAAATTTTCTCGGCGGTATATTTACTTTTTGCGCCTCTCCGGGCCAACGTGATACCCCCTTACCTAAACAAAAGTCGTACACAAAAAAGGATTTTGCCGGGCCGGGAGCGGGGTTTAACCGCTCCCCTTGTCCTTAATGCCCTGTTCTGATAAAATGGTATTAACTCGCTACGCTATAAATTTTCTGAAGTTCGGCACAAATCTCTGCTGGATATAGCCGCGGCGAGCTTCTTAAGAGTTTTATCACGTATTTTCCAAACGATTCGAATTTCCGATTATAGCCTGACTCTGCTAACGACCTGGCATACCAACCAGTAATTTCCATTAATGCACCATCAACCCGTTCACCTAAAGGTAAACTTTCATTCTGCCAAATGGACCGGCCAAGCTTTTTAAGTTCCTCTCTTTGATGGTAGGTCAATACAAGATCATCTCCGAAAAACTGCCGTGCGCGTTGTAATTTACGGCAATAAGCCGCATGTTCTTTGCGGTCCTGCGGGAAGATATAATTGTATCCACAGACATTGCAATGAGTCGCAAACGCTTTCATCGTCTTTGTTTTCATCTTCACATAATCTCCTTTTCTGTCTGCCGCACATTCGCCTCAATGTAGCGGCTTTTTTGTTGTTTTTTATCATTTTTTATATTAACCCCCTATTTTTATATTAACCCCTTGATCCGCACATTGCGGTGACTGTGTTCACCTCCTTGAATGATTATATCTATGTTAATTGCGGTGCTCTCTGCGCCGGGCAGACCCGGCCACCGCAATATTTATGTGATGCCACCTTGACATATGCGCGCCTATGACAAGGCGAACTGGTTTTACGGTTAGAAACTCGTATCTTCATACTTCTTAATGAATTTCTTCATTATTTCAACCGCTTCATCAATACAGTGTTCATTATCAAAGTATAATTTTCCATTTGCAACCATAACATCGGGATTTGCGTTAGCTTCAATAAACGCTTCCTCCATGTTAAATTTATCGACTCCAACGAAAACTTTTTCCATGTTTTTCACCTCCTTTTTTATGATGGCGATACCAATTGTTTTACTCCCATCTATCCCCAAAATCTTGCTCTTCTACTTCTTTCCCAACTCCCCTTTCTTCCTCAAGCCCAAATTCAATCTTCAGCCTCAGAACCTCTTCTTCATGGTAGACATATGCATTTCCGCTTGCAGTATGTTGTGTTTTTAACCCCATTGCACTTAAACAATTCCCGTTCGGGTATTTGACCACTTCTTTTCATCGTTTAATATGTTGTTTATTTGCTTAGTAATGGTATCAACATAAACATATGATCCCTCGATTTTGTTAGATATTTCATCAATTACCTTTAATATTGTAGCGTCAACACTTTCTGATTTCTTGCTCTTACGCTCTTTATTGATTTCATTAATTAAATCCCTGAAAATTTTCTCACGTTCTGGCTTGATTGCTTTAATAATCTGAAACAACGGTCGTGTAATGTCCCCAAGTCTACCTCGCATTGGCTTATCTACTTCCGGCAATTTTTTATTTAACCACCTTGCCCTAAATGCTGTTAAACGTTCTTTCAACGACAAAGCTGCTTCCGGTGTTACTTCGTTTGTGAAGTTCTTAATTGCTGGCTGCATATTTAACTGAAGTGCTCGACTCTCCATTGGACCATAAATTGTTCGATTCGTTGCTATTATTGAAGGCCCAAAAACTTCATAGTATACAGTATCTCGCAAAGCTCCACGATCGGGGAAATTGACTCTCGGTACTTTTGCGCCCCGTTCATACCTCATTAGAAAAACGTCATCGGTACCGGTTTTTTCCATTTTTTTCATTAAATCTAAAACATCGAAAAATAACGTAACCTTTAAATCATTTGATGCCCTTATTATATAGGAGTCTCTTAAACTTTCCACATGAACACCACGTCTAGCAACATACAATGCACCCTTACCAGTTCTACTTTTTCCTCTCTCGGGACGTGCAAACAACCAAATATAAGGGGAATAGTTGAGTTTTTCAATAATATAAGTATGAAAATCCCAAGCTACAAACAGATCATAAAATTTTTCATCAGGTAATTCAGATATATTCTTATGATATTTAATTAAATCATCATATAATATACTATCGTTGTCACTTTTAAAATATCTAATTACTTCTTGCGCTCTCGGTAACAGCCACGGAATAGCCTCCTTATCGGGAGGGATCTTAATTATTCCGTCAACCTCACGACTCGTACATAATGTTAGTGTATTATCGTCCTCCAGGACCAAAAAAGCAGGATTTCCGTTATCATCTTCAACTATATCAACTAAACCGGGAAAATCCGCGCAAGGTTGAAAATCTTCTTTTTCTTCCTCGTCGTTGTTAGTGTTTTTGTTTTTAGCCATCATTTCCTTGATAAAAATATCAAGTGATGACTTTTTAATTCCATAGGGTTTTAATAGTTTGCTAACTTTATTAACAGCAATATCTTGTTTGATAATGTCGAGTTTGGTTATTAGCGGGATTACTTTTTTCTCAAATAAAGTTAGTGCCTCGTTACCGTTGTTTGTTTTTGCAATATCATTAAATATTATGTCGAGTGCGTCTTTGGCGTTGTCTTTTGCTTCATCTATCAGGGTTTTAAATTCGCCTGGTTGAGTTTTGAGTAAATCATTAATATCTTTTACATTGCCTGGAATTTCAATTAACTTTGCTCTCGGAAAAAGACTTTCAGTAAGTCTAAACCCTTCGCGCCTGCCTGCTTCATCTGCATCGTAAGCAACATATATCGTTTCAAGGTTGTTCAGGTTATTATAATAATCTTCTTTAAGATTCACACCCAAAGTACAAATACTATTGAATCCTTCTTTAATTAAAGTGAAATGATCAAAAACACCTTCAACGAGAAATATTTCTTTTGCTCGCTTTATCCCGTCTATCCCTACCAGGGGTTTAACCACACCCGAAGGATACAAATATTTTGGTTCTTTGCCATTGAAATCCCAAAAGGCCAGGTAAATAGGCTTGCCGTGATGAAAAAACGGGATAACAATACGACCGCTAGGGAGAAAGCCACCTTTGTCGCCAATCAACCCCAAAGCCTGCGCTTCTTCTGGATTGTCCGGCTTGTTCCGGGGATCAAACCCGAATCTGAACTCTTTTATGTCTTTGTCTGTAAATCCGCGCTTGTGTAAAGCTTCTCTAGCAGCTTCCGGTCCCGGCCTATTGGTCATCAAAGTAATGTGAGCCTTATTAATATATTTGTCTAGAAGGTTGGTGACTTTCTCTTTTTGCTTGCGCTTTTCCTCAGTTTCCGGCGTCCACACGGGCAACTCATAACCAAAGTCATCGGCAAGCCGCTTGACAGCTTCACTAAAATCCAAATTCAGGATCAACATCACTAAATCGACAACACTTCCACCACAACTACAACCGAAGCAATAAAAAGAATTCGTGTTTTCGTATATAAACAAACTTGCATCTTTTTCATTGCCACCGCCATGCTGAAAACATCTTGTACGATGTTTTCCATTACCGGCTCTCTTAAAAGAGGTACCCGGTAAATAACGCGAAAAGACAGTTTCGATGGGGATTTCCTTTATTTGTTCGATTATGGTAGAATATTCTTGTGACAACTCTATCACCTCACTTCCTCACCCGCCCGGCATTCCTGCTGGGCACTTGCTTTTTATTCCCCCTTTTTACCAAGTTTTCCAAGCGCCTCGACCGGCACCAGCACACGGCGTCCGATTTTTACCGAATCGATATAACCATCTCGAATGGCTTTGTATGCGCCGGATCTTGAAAGTCCCGTTATCACCGCTACTTCTTCCACTGGAAGAAACTTTCTCTCGATCTGTGCAGTTTGTCTCATTGTTTCACCCCCTTCAAAAAAACCTTGTGTTTCACCCGGTCCTAGTATATACTATATACATCGAACGTCTCGAACAGGAGGGGAAATATCATGTTTCCGTTACACGTAGCACTGAAAGCGCCCGGAGGTTGTAAAGCCTGGATAGAGGAAAGGCCAATTTGGGAAATTCCGGAGGTTGACGATAGTATAAAATATCGAAACAAGGCCATGGTTGAACAAGGGCTTGAATCACCCATAATGGAGCGCTGCCTTTGCTGGGATAAACCGCAAAAAAGAGGCAAAAATATTCCCTTGACGTTTTACGAGGATGTTTTGGACCTTGCTAAAAACGCAGACAACACGCGGGCCATTATTGATTTTTGGGGAGAATATGGACCGTTAATACGGGGAAATATGGCTAGTGTTAAAAAGGTAAAAGGTATTCTTTGGTTTTTTAATATGATAGTGGAATTATGGCAGGCTTGCGTGAACAAGCATGATGATGTTATTCGGAAGTACCTGGGAGCTAAACCCCTTCTACCGGAACTCGAAGACTTTTGCGCCGGTTTCAACGACACACCCAAGGAGCAATATCTTTTTGACGTGAATGGCAAAATATACATGTCAGCGTTCTCACAGGGATATTTTGAGCATGAATATTGCCTGGTTCTCAAACAGTCTATCCCGGATATAAATTCAGAAGGTGTTTATAAATACATTACACAAGTATTATCGAGAAACATTAATAAAAGGCTTTCAAACGCTCGTTCAGTCTCGCTCCACTTAAATATTGACGGCTCATACACCAGGTTGACTCCACGAACATTATTAGACGCCGCCCTCATTTCCCTATTCCTCGCTACCCCGCAGGCTCGCCCCTGCGCTTGTGGGTGTGGTAATCCTGCCGCACCTGGCAGTAAATACTACAAAGATTCTTGCCGGAAAAAAACGTCCCGCTGGAACAATGAAGCGGGAGTGGTTAAAGATAGATGCTTGTCTTTTTACCGAAAGAAGAAAGGCCAGGGAATAATTAATGAAGAAGAATTTCAAAAAATTAAGTCTCGTGTGGACAGGCTTATAAAAAATGCTGATGAGGGTATGGTGAAAAAATTATCGGATTTCTGTAAAAGGAATGGTTTCCCGGTATGGACGCCAAGGGAGAACTATAAAGCTCCGTGGAAGTAAACGTATATTTGTTTTTGTTTTTATCTTTTAAATGAACCCTTAGTTGAACCCTTATGAAGCCTTGTGAACCCTTCAAAACAAGGGTTCAGCCTTGTAAGCTTTGATATTACTGAATTCCTGAACCCTGAACCCTTTGAACCTTATTTCTGAGGGTGTACTTACGCGAAACATTTTTTATTCTTATATGTCCTACTAATTGGTAGCTAATACCAGATATGGGAGCGGTAATATATATTAAAAAAATTCCTATACACTCCCTTAACTGCTTTATCTTTCAACATTCAAGCCTGAAAAATAAATAAATATATCAATACTTATTAATATATATTGACAAATATCATTAAATATTAGTATAATATAAGAAACAGTTAATTAATCTCGGTTAGGGGGGGGAGATATTCTTGAAGGTTTACACACTGGATGAGGTGGCCGAAGTGCTTAAATTAAAGAAAGTCACCCTATATAATTACATAAGATCCGGTAAGCTGCCGGCTGCAAAGTTCGGGAGGGACTACCGGGTTACTGAAGAGGATTTAAGAGTTTTTATTGAAGGCGCCAAAACAAGAACTAAGAAAAATAAAGATTCTAAGGAGGTATAAACGATGAGAGGAACTATTATTAAGAATGAAGGCAAGCGCGGAGTAAGTTATACGGTTCTTGTTGATGTCGGAACTGATATGGACGGCAACCGGAAACAAAAGAAAAAAACGTTTAAAGCTAAAAAAGATGCGGAAAATTGGCTCAGCGAAACCATTAACGCAGTTAATAAAGGAACCTATATAGAACCCATTAAAACCACCCTGGGCGAATATCTTAAAAAGTGGCTGGATACGTACGGCAAACAAAACCTTGCTATTTCTACCCTCGAATCTTATGAGAATATCATAAAGAAACATATTGTCCCGGAATTAGGAACCATACCTTTACAAAAACTCTTGCCCGCACATCTCCAGGATTATTACTCAAAGGCATTAGGAGAAGGCCGTATTGACAATAAGAAAGCTATGGGCCGGGCATTATCCCCTACCACAGTTTTATATCATCACAGGGTTCTCCGGGAAGCTCTAAACCATGCTCTAAGGTCGGGGCTCGTAAGCCGCAACGTTGCCGATGCAGTAGAACCTCCCCGCAAAGTAAAGCATGATCTGAGAGTGCTACCCGAAGAAGACATACCGACACTGCTTGACCTTTTCAAAGATAGTTACCTTTATATGCCTGTCTATTTAGCTGTTATGACCGTGATGAGAGCCGGGGAAATACTTGCCCTTAAATGGGAGAATATCGATCTTAAAGAGGGAATCATTAATATTAGTCAATCCCTTAGACAGCGCAAGGCAGGCCAGCCGGAATTTCAGCAACCCAAGACGGCAGGCAGCCGGCGTACCGTGGAACTATCTCCTATAGTAACTAAAGCCTTAAAAGATTATAAAACGGCTCAGGCTAAAGAAAAATTAGCTCAGGGAGAGAATTACGCAAAGTATAACCTGGTCTGCTGTTTAAGCAACGGACAGCCAATCCACCCCGGCACCCTGGCAAGCCGGTTCTATAAGATAACCAGGGCTGCCAATATGACAATAAACTTTCATGGCCTTCGGCACTGTCATGCAACCTTCTTGTTAAAGGCTGGTGTGAGTCCTAAGATAGTGGCTGAACGTTTAGGACATTCCACCACCAGGCTAACCCTTGATACTTATTCGCACGTTGTGCCAGGGATGCAGAAAGAAGCTGCTCTCAAACTCGAACAAAGGTTATTTAATAGTCAACAAAGCGGTCAATAAAATCGAATGTTACTATTTCGTTACTAAAATAGGCCGAACATAATAAAACGGCAAGGCTCTTAATCTTGGAAGCCTTGCCGTTACTGTGTTTTTTGGAGGCGACACCCGGATTTGAACCGGGGAATGGAGGATTTGCAGTCCTCTGCCTTAGCCACTTGGCTATGTCGCCACATAAAATGGAGCGGAAGACGAGATTCGAACTCGCGACCCTCGCCTTGGCAAGGCGATGCTCTACCACTGAGCCACTTCCGCACACTTGATATTATAAACAACTATTAATTATTTGTCAATATGGTGCCACGGGACGGAATCGAACCGCCGACACGCGGATTTTCAGTCCGCTGCTCTACCAACTGAGCTACCGTGGCATGATTAATGGCGGAGCTGACGAGAGTCGAACTCGCGATCTCCTGCGTGACAGGCAGGCATGTTAGGCCACTACACCACAGCTCCATTTTCAATTATTATGATAATTTACTGCACCCTTATCTTTGACATTGTTAAGTATAGCGAAATTGTTGATTGAAGTCAAATATTTTTTTGTCAAACGTAATCATTTTATTGAGCATATAACCCGGTTCTTAGAGATTTTGCGGCCGGGCAAACGAAATTATTGCTTCCCTGACCAGCTTTGCCGCTAAAAGAACAGTTTGTTCCGATAGATCATAAACAGGGCTTACCTCGACTAAATCAAAGCCTACTATATTTAATCCACTCAACATATGGATAGCCTTTAATATTTCGCCGGATGTACAACCACCAGGTTCGGCAGTCCCGGTACCGGGAGCATACGCCGGATCTACAACGTCGATATCCAGGGATACATAAACCGGCCTACCACTAAGCTGTGGAAGAACCTCCTGCAAAGGAGCAGTAATTTCATTAATAAACATATGCGTATTATTTTGGGCAAAAGTGAATTCTTCCCTGATACCGGAGCGAATACCAAACTGATAGAGATTTTCACCACCGATAACTTCTAAAATCCGACGCATTACCGTGGCATGAGAATACTCTTCACCAAGATATTCATCTCTAAGATCGGCGTGGGCGTCAAAAACAACTACGGCTATATCAGGGTAAAACTTTGCTAATTCCTGAAGCACAGCCAGGCTGATCAGATGTTCACCGCCGAGCACAAGCGGAAACTTGCCGTCTGACAATATTTTAGAAACAACCCTGCCAATTCGGGACAAACTCTCCTGAATGTTACCAAATGGCAAGGATACATCCCCCGCGTCGTAATAACGGTAATCACCCAGGTCCTTGTCCAAATAGATACTGTACTCCTCCAGCCCATGCGATACCCGGCGAATTTGCTGCGGGCCAAGGCGGGTACCCGGCCTAAAGCTCACTGTAAAATCCATGGGAGCCCCGATAATTATTAATCCAGCCTGCTCGTAACTGTCCGCACATCCGATGAATCCAGTGTTCTTTTCAACCAGATCCAGCAATCTTTCACCTCCTGACTATCCAAGCAATTTTTTTACAAAAGGAGGCAGGATAAAGCAACTACGATGAATAGCCGGGCTATAATACTTTGTGTTCATACTTTCAATTTTCTCAATATCCACATCAAGCGGATCATATTTCTTTGAGCCCATGGTAAAGGTCCACAACCCGCCGGGGTAACTTGGCACATTAGCCAGGAAAAGGCGAGTTAAGGGAAATATGCCTGAAACATCTTTGAAAATTCTTTGAACCAAACTATCGTTAAAAAACGGCGATTCAGTTTGAGCGACAAAAATACCTTCCTCATTCAATGAATCAAAGATGTCTTTATAAAAAGCGGCGCTGAATAGCCCTTCCGCCGGTCCGACGGGATCTGTGGAATCAATAATGATAATATCATAAGTATTCTTGTTATTCCTGACATGCTTGATCCCGTCATCAATCACAATTTCTGCTTTATTGTTTTCCAGAGCGCAACTGATTTCAGGCAGATATTTTTTTGAGGCTTCAACCACAGCTCCGTCAATCTCACAGAGGACAACTTTCTCTACCGACTGATGTTTGACAACTTCTCTTACCGCTCCCCCGTCGCCACCGCCGATAATAAGAACTTTTACCGGTTTGGCATGGGTGTTCAGGGCTACGTGAGTGATCATTTCATGGTAGACAAATTCATCTTTTATTGTGGTCTGAATGACGTCATCCAATACAAGCATCCTGCCAAATTCAACTGTATCAAGCACCGCTAATTCCTGAAACGGTGTTTTTTCCTGATGGAGGGTGCGCAACACCCGGCAGGAGATAACCATGTCTTTCGTCTGATACTCTTCAAACCATAGGTCCAAGCTACGGCACCTCCATAAACAAATAAGATTTAATACCAGAGTGGAACAGCGGCCAAGGCGCAGCCGATTTTTTCCACACGGTGTTCCGTAGCTGCTATTTTGGTGCCGACCAATTCCATTCCTCTGGTTTCAAATGCTTCTATCAGCATGTTTTCTATTTTCGCTTCCGCGTCTGCCTTGCTGCACTTGCCGGAGAACTCCATTATAACTCCGAAAGTATCCTTTGAAAAGCCCACGCCTACTGCGGCTGCGATCAACTCACCGGGAACGTCGCTGATGATAAACCCGTATGCCGTCGGCACAAGCGAACCCGGAGGTATTTCCATGTCCGGACAATATTGCACTCCAGGAGGTAAGATACTAGACACCCGCATTAAGTTTAGGTTGCCAATCCTTCCTTTTAACAGTGCATTATCAAATGCAGTTAAATTACTTTTCCCTTCCGAACTGCCGGCAGTCACAAAAAATTTCTTAGGGGTTGGCAGCATTTCTCAAACCTCCGTAATAAATTAATAATTTAACTATCCTGGAAATCACTGATCGCACCAATATTTTCGCCTGTTTTTAAGTCATAGCCACAAACATACAATATTATATCAAAACTGAAAAAAAAATGAACCATCTGTTTTGTTATTTCAAAAAATTTATTCCTCATCACAAACAAAGTATAATATCCATTTAACGTGGCAGTATAAGTATGTTGGAACAATAGTTGCAGGAGGGATCAAATTGTTAAAAACTGTTGTTGGATTATTTGACTCAAGGGATCAAGCGGAAAAAGCAGTCTCAGCGCTGCGTGGACGTGGTTTTTACGAAGAAATATCGGTGCTGGCCGCTGATAAAAGTAAGGCTGGCGACACCGAAAGGAACAGAGGTACTGCCGGCGGGAGTGTTGCTTCCGGAGTAAGCACGGGTGGTGTGCTGGGAGGTCTGGCAGGCTTGGCTATGGGCGCTGGCGCGCTGGTCATTCCGGGGATCGGGCCGATTCTTGCCGCCGGGCCTATTGCCGGACTGCTGTCAGGCGCGGCCACAGGCGGCATAGCGGGCGGCCTGATTGACTGGGGTATTCCGTCTGAACGCGGCAGATATTACGAAGGCAAGGTTAAAGAAGGTAAAATCCTGGCTTCAGTCCGTACAGACGACACTAAAATCGAAGACGCCGCAAGAATCATGCGCGAAAACGGAGCCAAGGATGTGGAAACTCACTAGTATTAACAAAATCAAC
Source organism: Pelotomaculum isophthalicicum JI (assembly GCF_029478095.1). Classification (NCBI taxonomy): domain Bacteria; kingdom Bacillati; phylum Bacillota; class Clostridia; order Eubacteriales; family Desulfotomaculaceae; genus Pelotomaculum; species Pelotomaculum isophthalicicum. Next base: position 14,829 of record NZ_JAKOAV010000034.1, read on the forward strand.
TTTTGTGGGACATGGAACTCAAGACGCTTCCACTTAAGCGCGTCTTGCCTTACATGTCCCATTTCATTTATTATTGCTCGCGTCTAGTAACTTATAGTATATATCCCGGTAGATCATTGCGTCCTCCGCCTGTCGTTCATCCGATTCGCAAATTATGGTGGGCGTTAAATTTCTCTCTACTAATAACTCGGCAAGTGGAGTAAAATCCGGCCCGCAGTTATCGTCCAAAGTAGTGAGATGTCTCTTTTCACCGCCAGCGGTATACTCAACCGGGCTGAAATGGATATGAAGATTTTGCAAATAATACAACCCAAGTTTTTTCTCAATATAATCCAGCAACTTGGCAAAAGAAGCCTTATCTGTTAAACCACCACCGGTAACTGCGTGAATATGCCCAAAATCAACGGCGGGTCTAAGCTGTTCACCTAATTCACATAACTCCAGCACCTCTTCCAGCGAACCAAGCTGGTTTTTTTTACCCATTGTCTCGGGAGCCAGCATAATACCGGAAAGTCCCTCTTCTTTCACCTCGGCTAAAATTTCTTTTAAAAACTTCTTTGCCCTGGCCAGGATTTCTTTACGGTCACCGCTACTCGCCGACCCTGGGTGAAACACAACAATTTTAGCATTCATCGCCCGTGCGACTCTTAATGTTTTTAAGAAGTGATTCTTCGTTTTGACCTGCATTTCAGGATCTGTTGTACTTAGGTTGATGTAATAAGGAGCGTGAATACTCATTTGTATTTCATGCTCCGCCGCCAGTTTACCCAAGCGTGCGGCCATTTCTTCCCCGATATGCACACCACGGCTGCATTGATATTCATAAGCGTTTAAACCGCGCTTTTTCAGCCATTCCGGCATTTCCAGAGAAGATTTATGCTTTTCCGCATAAAAAGAAGCAGAAGACCCCGCTGGCCCAAAGCGAATGTTCATTAAACCAACCCCTGTTTAAATAATAGCTTAATTATACCTCTTTTGGCATGAGAAAATTACCATAATTTTTAAGTTAAATATGGAGGTAATTAACATTTTATACAGAAATTAATTTAATTATAACATAATCTCGGTGAGGTGGTATTTTGCGTAAACAAAAACTGCGCAAGCAAATATCAATATCAATTGTTCTTATTATTATGTTATCAGTTTTGCATTTGTACTTTTCAGGCGCCCTGCCGTTTTTAAAACAGGAAGGTGATACCCTTATATACGCCAGAAGCGGAGACTCCGTTACACTTGATCCGGCCATGTCACAAGACGAGGAGTCCTATAAAGTGATTTCAAATATTTTTGAAGGTCTTGTCCGTTTCAAACCAGGCACAACTGAAGTAGAACCTTGCCTGGCTGAGGCTTGGCAAGTATCCGCCGACGGCCGCGAATGGACTTTTTACCTGAGAAAAAACGTTAAGTTTCATGACGGGACACCTTTCAATGCAGAAGCTGTGCAATTCAACGTGGAAAGGCAGATGCCACCCAACCGCACGGAAAACATGGCTTACGCTTCCTTCGTTTTCGGAATGGTTGAGAGTGTAAAAACAATTAATCCTTATACGGTTAAATTTTCTTTAAAGTATCCATACGCGCCTTTTTTGAATAATCTGGCCATGCCGGCGGCGGCGCCCATAGTCAGTCCTGCCGCCGCTTCAGCTTTAGGAGATAATTTTAGTGTCAACCCCATTGGTACGGGACCATTTAAATTCGGCAGTTGGGAAAAAGGGAAAAAACTGATTTTAAACAAAAACCTTGATTACTGGGGAAAACAGCCCCAATGCAACCGACTTGTATTTACAGTTGTTAATAATAGCAGGTTAAGGTCACTAGCTCTAAAAATGCATATGGCTGACATAATTGACGAAATCACTCCCCAAGACGCCCGGCTTCTGGAACAAAGCGGCTATTCAATAATTAAAAAACCAGGCTTGGATCTAAGTTACCTCGGTTTTTTCACGGATAAGAAACCATTTGACAACCCTGAAGTGAGGCGGGCTATAAGCATGTCTATCGACAGGGAACAAATCATAGCTACATTATTTCATTCAGAGTCACATGTCGCTGATGGTCCTTTGCCACCCGGCGTCCTGGGTTACGACCCGGGCATCCGTCTACACCCGTACGACCCTATTGGCGCCAAGGAATTACTCGCCCGCAACGGATTTGGAGGAAACCCTAAAATAACAATAATTACTTACACTGACCCCAGAATATATAATCCCGCGGGTGGAGAAAAACTGGCCGAGGCTATCCGGGCAGATTTAGCGTTGGTAGGCGTTGACGTGGAGATAAAAGCTTATTCCTGGCAGCAGTACAAAGAGGCATTATACAAAGAAGAAGGGAATGCTTTTCTTTATGGCTGGATTAGTGATAACGGAGACCCCGATAACTTTCTATACACTTTATTATCATCATCACAAATTGGAAATGGTCTAAATTCTTCTCATTACCGCAACGATGAAATCGACATGCTTCTGGCAAAAGCTCAACAAGAAAAGGATCGCCTGTCACGGGAGGAATTATATCACAAAGCAGTAAAAATTATTGTCCAGGACGCGCCATGGGTCTTTCTTAACAATAGTGTCAACCTGACAGCAATATCACCAAAGATAGAAGGGTTATTCTTGCCTACCGGTAATAATTCATTAGCAACCGTAACAAAAATAAATTGACTATGAAGTTACTCAGGTTGGAGCAGCACTTGCTATTAGGACGAATTTGTCCATGTTTTTCCCCATGATCTTCCAGTAATAACTTGCTGTAAAAAGTAGAATAATATTACAAAAGGCAAACCAAGCCTAAATCAAGCAAGGAGGAAAAACAATGGATCAATTTTTTCAGCTCCAAAGACAGATTCAGGATTTGAGGAACGAAGTTAACAGCATCAGCCAAGTCGCAGGACAACTACAGCGTTCCGAAGCCAACCATGCGGCACAACTTCAGCAGATGAGCCAAAGTGAAAACGCCGTGACACAACAACTGCAGACTATTCAACAACTATGCAACCGCTTAAACCAAGATGTTAACGTAATCAGCAGTATAACTCAACAAATCCCGCAAATGGCCGGCATGCAAACCAGCGGTCAGTTCGGCGCCGGCACTTTTTCAAGCCAACTTGGGACAGGGCAATTTGGTTACTATAACCCCACTATGAGCAGTGGCCAATATGGCCCTTCTGCGTTTGGCACTTTCGGCGCCCAGTTCGGCGGCGGCAGGTCTGATGAATTCGCGCGCAATCAACAAATCAGCCAAATGGCTGCGAATCGCTATGGATTAGGCTTCGCCGGCAACGATTTCGCCACCAACCAACACATTAGCAACATGGCGAATCAGGGTATGTTGGGTTCACAAAGCAACTTGGGAATGAGCGCATACGGCGCTAACACTTACGGCGGGAGCACCTTCGGTACTGGACTCGCGCAAGGCGGGTACTCAAACACCAGCGCAGGCAACTATGCTATAGTGCCTTCACATCCCGTATCTAATCAAAGCCTGTCTAGTCAGTATGGAGTGAGCGGGTTTGCTGGAAGCCAGTATACTCCCACTCTTGGTTCATTCAGCACCTCCGGGCAGATGGGCTCCGGCCTCGCGAATCAATCCTTAATGGGAATGAGTGGCCAGAATATTGGCCAGTTCAGCAATTTCTAACTTATAACACCACTAAAACAACCTGGGGGGGACACCCCCCCTTATTTTTTTAAGAAGTACCTTAAAAAGACAAATTACCCCCTTAACATAAAATTCCATTTAGGCTATAATTATCTAATAATAAATGTCTATAACAGGGGGGAGTCAGCTTGGCTAAAGTTTTACGTGAAGGAGCCTCTTACACCCAGCGCGATATAGTCGAACTGTTGGGAGAGTTTTCAGCGTTTAAGGACAGGGTTGAAAAGAGGTTTAAGGATTTATCCCGTGAGCTTGAAGGTAAAGCTAACGAACATGATCTTTGGGTCAGCCTTTACCTCATTTCCACAGACTATGCTGAAGAGATCGCCGGGAGAAAGCATAGGCAGCAAGAGGCAGCCCCAAAAATTTCGTAGTCTTACAGCCCCGTTGGAAATCCGCGGGGCAATTATTTTTTAGGTACTTTGAGCCTTTCCCGGTTCTGATGGAGGCGCGGGCAACAACAACTGCAAAATCCTGAGAAGCTCTCTTTGCTGATCCACCGGTAAAAGGTCCACTTGTTTTAATATCGCTTCCAGTTGCTTATTCATCGGTGTCTCTTTGCTGTAAAAATACCATAAGGGCAAACCACACATTTTATTTACCTCCTTATTCTACGGCAATACCCTTTATCTTCGCTTCCAGCCAATCAATAAACTGCCTCGCGGTGCGGGGTGAACGGCCATTGTGTTCCATCTCCCACATAAGTGCTTCATTATGCAATGTCTTTGCATCAATTTCAATGTTTCTAATCGAAGCAAGCACTTCAACTATTTCAAGGTACTTTTTCTTGTCGGGAGATGAAAATATCACGGTAATGCCAAACCGGTCCGCCAAAGATAGCTTTTCCTGCAAGGTGTCGGCGGCACGGACCTCATCGTTGTCGCCGAATGACAGTCCCGCCCTTTCACTAAATTTCTCTTTAACTAAATGGCGCCGGTTAGAAGTGGCGTATATCACGGTATTCACCGGCCTGCTTTCCAACCCGCCTTCTAATACTGCCTTTAACGCCGTAAAGCTTTCTTCGCTGTCCTCAAAAGTGAGATCATCAACGAATAATATGAATTTTTGTGGTTTATTTCGAATCAGTCTGATAATCTTCGGGTAATCCTCAAGATATTTTTTAGGAATTTCAATTATCCTTAAGCCCTGCGCGAAAAATTCGTTTAACAGCGCTTTAACAGTGGAGGATTTGCCTGTCCCCCTGTCACCATAAAGCAACACGTTGTTTGCCGGGTATCCTTTTAAAAAAAATTTGGTATTATCCAACACAGCTTGCCGTTCCGCGTTATAACCTACTAAATCCGATAGTCTTATCGGATCCGTCGATTCGAGTCCTTTCAAGCCATAAAATTCTGAGTTCTTTTCCCAAACAAATCCTTTATACCGGGCGAAGTCTCCCGAACCATTCGCTCTATGGAATTTAGCCAGCGCTGCGATACATTTCGCCCAGCACTGTTCTTGATCCAGCGAATGATAAATCTCAGATAACCCATCCCGGGTATCTGATAAACCATTATTCCATTCAGGAAGTTTTTCCGTAATGCTTTTTTCTGAACTAGATATAGCGGCATATCCACCTAAAATAATATCTTTCATTTCCCTGGATGATAACATTGCCACTTTATGAAGATTTTCCAGGTCATTCTCCACAGTTTGCAACAGCAATGTATCAATATCCGCAAAATTTTGTTTCGCCACTATTCGTGTAAAAGCATTTTCGTCGTATAAAACACAAGTTATTACATAGTGCTTGAAATTGCGGTAGTCATCCACTTGAGACAGGTGATAAAAAAAATCATTATATTCGTTGAGCAGGGCATCAAAGTCTTCCTCCACCATGCAAAGCCTTCCCAGTAAAGTATAAAGCTTTTTAACCAGTGGCTTATTTAAGATACCACGGTAAACCGTTAACGAATCCAAGGCTGTTTTATAATTTTTTGCTAAATCATTTTGCACTAAATCACTCCTCGCTCCCGTTCACCGGCATAAATAACAACCACTATTCGTTGATAAGTGATTTATGCTTAATTATACCATAAAAGAATTTTAGACCGCGCGACGCAACAAAATATTTTGCCGCGCATTAAATACAGGTCATGATTATTTGGAAAAGATAGTCTAACCAAGGTATTTGTTATTGTAATTACCGCAAATTATGCATTGATCTTATTTTGATACTTAATTATATTAATTCATGTACGAATAATCATCACATAAAGGAGTTGAGTAATACTATGAGAAAAATAGTCTCGCTGGTAATAGCGTTAGTCCTTTCAACCACACTATCCTCGGCAGCGTTTGCCAGTCAGTCGGGGGATCGTGCTCACTACAGTGATTCAAAGATTAGCTTTTCGAATTATGGCGATCACTTTTACAATTGGTACCATAATAAAGCGGTACTGTATGCTCAGAAATATTCTGATTATTATGTGATAAGAATTGCCCAGCTGGAAAAAATATTGCACAAGTATAATTACGGATACTCGCGCAGCCGTTGGGATTACGACAGAGATAGTGAAAGGTATTTTTATGTGGACGCCAACGGTGTAAGCCATTACTTCTACCTTGACCCGGATAAAGATTATACAGTGCATCAGTATAAAGACAATCATGGAACTATCCAGTATTGGTTTGAAGATGCAGGCTGGAAATAACCTTAATTGATGACCTCCTGCCGGTCCCCCGGTTATGCTGTTAAGCAATAACGCCCGGGGGACCGGATTTTTCTGATTACCCCTTGCCGCTGTATAGCAGTAAAACCCAATCTGTATCAGACGCGGGTTTTACTGCTTTTATTTGAATAATTTCCATAAAACTAAACATAATAGATTTAATCATAAGATATGGAAGGGAGAATAAAAAATGGCCGCTAGTTTAGGCGCACACGAAGCAATGGAATTACACGAAGTTCTAACAGACACTATTGACGGCATTAATCAATTTCAGCTTTACAGCCCTCACGTAAAGGACCCACAATTGCGTTCCATATTGGATAATCAAATTAGATTTATGACACAAGATTATAATAATATGGTTCAAACTATCAACCAGCGCGGAAAAGGTGAATCGATTCCATACCGGTCCGTAAAAAATGTGTCACCTTCGTATGGTTTACAAAATCCCCAGCCACAAGCACCTAATGTTTCTATGAATGAAATGGATGACCGGGACGTTTCCAGTGGAATGCTTGGTTGTCACAAAGCATCTGCGCTTGTTAAGATGATTGCTTCCCTGGAGTGCGCCGACTCACATCTGAGGCGGATGCTACAACAGGGTGCTGTCAATTGTTCCGAGCAGGCATATGAAGTTTGGAATTACATGAATCAGAAACAATATTACCAGGTGCCGACAATGAAGGATATGACCACCCAAACCATGGTAAATAGTTTTGCTAACATGGGACAAATCAGCTAAAATACTCAACACCCCTGGTGAGTAATCAGGGGTGTTTCATACTTTTATGTATTGTCCACGAGCTTGGTAATCATTTTGGCCAAAGCCTTCTTTTCCCCTTCCTCGCCTACTTCCCATAATTCTTTCAGCAATCGCTGTTCTCTGTTGGCGGGGTCCAAATTATTCGCTAAGAAATCCCCAATCCGGTAAGCGAATTTATCTACAGTCTCATCAGACATGCCTACTAAATCCGCGGTTTTTACCGCTGTGCCCAAGGCCTTTTTCCAGGTATTCCAAGACATATCCGCTTCCATACACACACCTCCACGATTGTTTTAACGTAATTGATAAAAATATTTTATCCGGTCAACAACATCTTATTCCCAAACCTAAATTAAACAGGTACAAATACTTTTCCTTTACCTTCCTCCCATAGATATTCTCTATGGCTCTGGCATAGAGGTTCAACTGGCCGCGATAGCGCGCCGTTACCTGCTCAAGCTGGTCTTTGTTGATCCGGTCGGTCTTGTAATCTAATAACAACATACCGTCACCTTCATCAACCAGGCAGTCAATGATACCCTGTACCAACACTACCTTACTGGAATCTCCGGCAAGTCCGGGATAGATTTCACTGACCGGCAGCGCCAAGGTAAAAGGAAGTTCCCTGAATACTTTTTTTCCGGAAATCACACGTTTGCCCAGAGGTGACTCAAAGAAAGACGTGATTCCCTCTACCGGCACAGAATCCGCCTGCTCAAATGTCAACAGTTCCATTTCGGTCATCAACGCTACCTGCTTTTTGATCGCAGTGAAGTCCGCGACATCTGCCAAATCAAGATTTTGCATCACCAGATGTAGGGCTGAACCCGCTTCAGCGGCAGTTAAACCACGCTCCCCCTGCATGAAAACCGGTCGCTTGCCAATAGCCGGGCGATAATCCGCGAAGGAGGCCTCATCTTCCACAATCTGCGGGTCAAACCTGCGCTTCAAGTCAGTTACTGATGACTTTGCCGCGCAGCCGGTCAGCCCCAGATCGGGATATTTCCATTCCAACCGGCTTTTTACAACCCCGACAAACTCGCTGTCCGTATCTACCGGCTCCATCCGGCGGACTTTATTTAATAATTCGCTTTCGGGTTGCTTTCGCAATCCTGAAGCGGCGCCTCCATCTTCGAAGAACACCGCCCAGCGTGAGAAGTCGCCCGCCACCGCTGCCGGCGGCTGCTCGTCACACAGCGCCAATTCTCTGATTTTCACGCCGTCCCGGTGGCGGGCAAGAGCCGGAACCAGCCAGTCCAGACAAGTATTCGCACCGGCCAACTCCCCGTCCGGCAAAGCCCACCCCTCCACTGCCACGGGACCGCACCACCGGCGAACATTAACGGGGAGATTGCGGACAGAGCCCACCAGAATCAACTTCTCCCGCGCCCTGGTCATGGCCACGTAAAGAATTCTTAACTCCTCAGCCAAAGCTTCCATTTTTAACTCCTGCTTGATTGCATGCTTGGCTATCGTAGGATAAGTAATTCTTTTTTCCACGTCAATCAACTGCGGCCCCAGTCCCAGATTTTTATGCAAAAGCATCGTTTTATTCAGGTCTTTCAGGTTGAATTTTTTGCCTAATCCAGCCACGAAGACCACCGGAAACTCCAGGCCCTTGCTTTTATGTATACTCATCAGCCGCACAACATTATCCTTTTCATTCAAGGCCCGCGCCGCCCCCAAGTCGCGGCCGCCGTCCCGCACGCGCTCAATAAACCGGAGGAAGAGAAACAGCCCTCGAAACCCTGTAGTCTCATACTGCTGCGCCCGCTGGTGCAGCGCCCGCAAATTAGCCTGCCGCTGCCCGCCGCCGGGCAGCCCGCCGACAAAATCGTAGTATCCTGTCTCCCGGTAGAGTGTCCAGATCAACCCGGCCAGTGTTCCCTGCCTGGCGGCTGTGCGCCACCTGTCCAAATTTTCCAGAAAACCTGTCAAACGTTCCGAAATTGCCCCCTTCTTCAACGCCGCGGCGGATACCACCGCGTCAAAAAAATCACCCTGGCGGCGGCAAAGCCTGACTTGCGCCAGTTCTCCGGCGTTGAACCCGACCACAGGGGACCGTAATACTCCAGCCAACGGCACATCCTGACGCGGGTTGTCGATCACTTTTAATAGAGAGAGAACGGTTTCAACCTCAGTCGCCTCAAAATAGCCGGTGGCCAGTTCGGCGTAGGCCGGCACCCCCTTCCGCCGGAATTCTTCCAGGAAGGTGTTGGCGTAACCGGTGGTGGCGCGTAAAAGCACTACTACGTCACGGTAAGTTGCCGGGCGGTATTTTTTCTGATCGTTGTCGTAGATTAGCATTCCCGCCCCTTTCACCGGCTTATTCCCAACAATTTCCTCAACCCTGGACGCCACCAGGCGGGCTTCCATTTGTACCGCGTCCAGGTCCGCTTCGGGGTCTCCATAGTCATCCAGCTTTTCATTTCCGGAGCCTTCCGGCGGGATAACATCTGCTTCGGGGTATTCGGCCTGTTTACCGCGTTCAATCAAATATAATTCCACCACCTCGTCCCCTGCCGCCACATCAGCGGCAATCACAGGATAATCAGCGCCGTAAACCAGCTCGGCCCTGTGATCATATGTCAACTCGCTGACCACGGGAGACATCAACTGGCGAAAAACAAAGTTCACGGCGTCAACCACTCCACGGCGGCTGCGAAAATTTCTGGCCAAATCAATTCTGTGCTCCGGTCCGCCCGGCTGCGACGGATAATTAGAGTATTTATCCAGGAAGAGGCCGGGATCAGCCAGCCGGAAGCGGTATATGCTTTGTTTGACATCCCCCACCATAAACAAATTCGGGTTCGCTTCACCCTGCCGTGACACAAGCTGTAGTATTGCCTCTTGAACTGCGTTTGTATCCTGGTATTCGTCAACGAGCACTTCCACAAACCGCTGCCGCAGTTCCAGCGCCACTTCCGACGGCGCTGGCCCATCCGGCCCGGCGGTTGACAAAATCTGCAGGCAGTAGTGTTCCAAATCGTTGAAATCAACCAGCCCGTTAATCGTTTTAGCTTTTCTATAAGCCTCGTCAAAATCCCGCGCCAGATCCGTCAATTCCGCTATTAACGGTGCGACAGCGCGCAAATCGGCGCAATACTCTTCCGGAAGGCGGGAGAAATAATCATCTTTAAGATTCTTAATTTGTTTTTTCACATTATCACGTAAAGCAGTCACTTGCTTCTTTAAACCATCATCAACGCCTGGATCTCTTACTCCCTTCAATCTGCCGAAACTAATCGTGTTTATGAGCGAATAAAGGCCGGCCCAGCTCACGTCCGCTGAACAAGCCCGGGCCAGGCTGAGCGCCGCGTCACGGTCAGACTCAAGGGTGTCTATGTATGCATGCGGGCCGCCTGCCTTGCCGGCCAGCCGGACAGCCAGGTCAAGCGCTGAGACAATCCCGGCCAGCTCAAGCGCTATCGCCTTCTTTAAGGATGCGCTCCAGGGGAGTTGGTCAAATGCGATGTCCTCCGGCACGTCGAAACCCGCCGCCAGTTTTTCCAGCCATTCTGCCGGTTGAGGCGTGCTGCGGGCAAACCGGTATATCTCCAGGACAAGTTCTTGTAAATCCGCGTCGTCCCTCTTCCCTCCATAACAGTCAACCAGTGTGTTAAAGGGGAGGTTATCCCCCGCGCTGTAACGGCGCTCAAAAAGCTCTTCCAAAACCTCCACCTGGATTAAAGCAGCTTCGGTTTCATCAGCCACCCGGAAGGCCGGGTCCAGGTCAATCCGGTAAAAATGCTGGCGAATAACATCCAGGCAAAAAGAGTGGATGGTGCCGATGCAGGCGTGGTTGATTAGTGACATCTGCCGGCTTAAATGTTTTGACCCCGGGTATTCGTCTATTTTCGCGGCAAGCGCGCGGCCAATGCGCTCTCTCATTTCAGCCGCCGCGGCGTTGGTAAAAGTCAACACCAGCAAGCGGTCTACATCGGCCTGCGCCGTCAGGTCGGTAATCCGGCGAATGATCCGCTCCACCAGCACCGCTGTTTTGCCGGCGCCGGCGGCGGCCGCCACCAGCAAATTGCCGGTGCGGCTGTTCACGGCTTCAAGTTGCTCTGCCGTCCATTCCTTCTTGCTTGTTCGTTCAACTTTCGCATCCGTCAAATGGCGCTCCCTGCCCTCAGATTGCTCTTGCGGTCCGCTGTCATTCACCGTGCTCACCTCCCAGGATTTCAGCCAACTTACTCCACACGACATCTTTCTTTACCGGCGATATAAGACGGTAGGCGTTCCCTTCCACCAATTCGTCAAACTGGCAGACGGCGCGAAAGAGGCAGTGCTGACACGAACGGAAATTTCCCTGGCGATAAGGAGCGATATCCACCACACCGTTGATAATGTCGTTCCCGGCGGAAAATAATTGCAAGCGCAGGTAAGCCCGCAGCAATTCAAACTGCTGTCCGGTGAGTACTGCGGACCGGGCGGCAAAACCACCGTCTCTCTTTAACCGTACCGGGATCAGGTCAGATGCGTCCGACAGTCCGCTGTCCATCATCCTGACAACAGCCGGGTCGGCTAACAGCATACCTTCCATCTTCATTTGCCTGAGAATTCTTTTTTCCAGTTCCTCGTCCGGGGGAATTTCACCGCTGGTTTTGATTAGCGGGTCGTCAAGGCTGAAATAAAAAACCGCGCCAGGCAGGCATGGACCGCCCGCCAGCTTGTCCGCCTGCCGCATCGCCACTTCCAGGTAAGTCAATAGCTGCAGTTTCAAGCCGTGAAAGATATCCGACAGGTTTATGGTCACCCGTCCTGATTTGTAATCAATCACCCGCAGGTAGATCCCGGCATCGCTGCGGGCGGCGTCAACGCGGTCAATCCGGCCGGTTACCGCCATCTCACCGCCGTCGGGGAGAATAAAGATTACGGCAGGCAATTCACCCTCCGGCCCGAAAGACAGTTCCAGTCCAACCGGGCGAAATTTCCCCCGCCGGGCGTGCTCCGACAGCACCAGCGCCGCGCGCTGCACGGTGCGCTTGATCTTCCCTGTAAGGTAGCGCCGCCGGGCGGAACTGAGCAGTATTTCACTCTGCAGCCTGGGGGCTAGATAGTCCACCACTTCTCCGGCCAACTTGCGGCAGTCTTTTTGGCTTAGTTCACCCCAGTCCAATCCGATTTCATGGACACGGTCCCCGTAAAGCTTTAACGCCGCATGGAAAAATTGTCCCAGGTCCGGGGCGCCCAGCCGGAAAACGGCCCGGTCCCGCAGCCGCAAGCCCTGTGAGAGGAAATGGGCAAAGGGACAGGAACGGAATTTTTCTATACCGGAAACGCTGGTCCTCAGCGGCTGCCCGTACAGGAGTTTCGCGGCGCCGGGAGCAAGCCTGTCTTCCTGATTGTTATAAAATAGTCCGGATAGCGCGCGGACACATTCTTCGCGCCGCTCTCCCCGCGCAAACCAGTTGTATACGTCCCACCATATGGTGTTTAAGGAGCGCCCAGCCTTGGCTTCCCTTATTTGAGCGGCCAGGTAGGACAAGCAGCGGTCAGGGTTTGAAATAAACTCCATGTCTTCAGTGCCGGCGGTGTTGGGCTCCACCGCCCAAACCCTCTCCTCAACACCAGGTAAAAGTTCTCTAACCCGCGCTATCACCGGTGAAGGCATATTCGCCCCGCCTTCATCGTCCGCTAATGGGTAACTGAGAACCAAACGCTCTGATGAGCGGGTTAGGGCAATATAAACCAGGTATTGTTCGTCAAATACTTTCCGCCGGACACCGGGAGACAAATGTAAGCCAATCGTTTGCAAGCATTCCTTTTCTGTTTCGGACAGGACCCCCTGCCCCGTTATCCGGGCCGGCAGCACACCTTCATTAACGCCCATGATAAAAGAGGCGCGGGCTTCCGGGCTGCGGGAACGATCCAGGGAACCGGCTACCACCTGGTCAAGTCCGGGCGGAATCAAACCCAGTCTCATACTCTCAAACCCGGAGTCCAGGACCGCGGCATAATCCAACGGCTTCAGCGCCTCCTCACCCAGTGTCTCCACTACCTGATCCAACAAGGCTGTCAGCATATCCCACACCTGGCTGTGTTCCCGGGCCACCTCCAGAAGACCCCGGGCTTCAGCCTGCCGGCTCCAGCTTTCCAGCATTTCGGAAACTTCTAGTTCAGACAAAAGATTAAATAACGCTATTGTCATTTCCCTTACATTACCGGCCTGCCGGACCGCCCGGTGGAAACCGGCCAGCGCGGCCGTCGCCGTCCTGCGGATCCGGTTGATTTCTTCTAATTCCCGGGCCTCGGTTGAGGAAACCTCAAGATCCTCTTCAAGCGTCAGCCGCCTACGGTACTCCCACGGTCTGGCATCAACCCAGCGGCTGCCCCGGATGCCGTGCGCGAGCACATAGTTTTCCAACAAATCAACTTCTTCCCTGGCAAGCGGGACGAGGTCGGTTTTAAGATAGCGAAATACCGGATCATAGGTCCAGTCTTTCACCACCACCTCAAGCGCCGAACGGACCAACTCAACCAGGGGATGGCTCATCACGGGGCGCTTCCGGTCCACAAAAACAGGGATGCCGTGGTCGGCGAAAACGACAGATATAAGATGGTCATAAGCGTCCAGATCTCTCGTCAACACGACAATGTCACGGTAGCAGTAACCCTGGTCGCGGCACAAACGAATTATTTCCCGCGCCACCCCTTCCACTTCGGCCCGGCGGCTTGCCGCAGCCGCCAGCATCACCCCGTCGCCGGCGTTCTTGGCGGGGGTCGCCGGGTGGCGGAAAAAGTATTTTTCCAGATAAGCAATGGAGGAATTGTGGAACCGGCCTTTTTTTTGCTCAAGAGAGAGCGGGCGCTCAACAACTACTTGCTCACGGGCCGCTATTTCGCACAAAATATCGTAGGTCTCCCTTGAAGGGTAGAATATGTCGTTTTCATTGAGGCTGCCACTCATCGCAGCCAAGTCGGCGCACAAGGTGACGTTTACCCGGCGGGATGAACGCATGAGAGCGGCCAACACCTGGTATTCCTGGGGTGTGAACCCTATGAAACCGTCCGCCCAAATTTCCGAATCCTTGATCGCCGCCGACTTTTCCAGACGGCCAGCCAACAGGCTGAGGTAGTCGTCCGGGTCGGTAAAACGGCCGGCCAAATGAGCTTCCAATTCACTATACAAAAGACAGAGGTCTTCAAGTTTGTCCGCCAGCAGGCTCTGGACTCCCTGAACACGCAGGGTATCCAAACCCGCAGCCAGATCTGCCGGCGAAATACAATATGTTTTCATTTCACCCAAAGTACGGGCCAGGGTGTCGGCAAAACCAGGCTGACCGGCCGCCCGTCCAAATACCTTTAAATTTTCCCGCCGCTGTTCCAGCAAGCGGCGCAGTACCATCCGCTTGCCAAGCTCACCGATATGCGCCCGGGCGGCGCCGCCCACTTCCAGCAGAACCCGGTAAGCCAAGCGCCGAAAACTAAGCACTTGGGCGCGGATAAAACCTTTCATCCCGGCAGAGGAGGCTAAAGCATACTCTGTCTGGAACGTTGCCTGCTCCGGCACTAATAAAATCAGCGGGGGCCCGTCCGGCCTGGCCATTAGTTCTTGCCGGACGGCATCCAGGCAGGCGCGTGTTTTCCCTACCCCGGCCCTGCCGATAATAAAACGCAAAGTCATGATTTTTCCCTCACTTATCCTCTGGCTCACTCGCTTTTTGAATAAGGCCGAAAATAACCGCTTTTGTATACTCAAGGTCACTTATGGATAATTCCCTTAGCAAAAACAAAATCCTCCAAATGGAGGATCAAATCCCACAAAAATGATACATTTATTTTACCCTAATTGGTTAAACTGCCACAACCAAATTTTATCCGTCTATTGTTTTGCCGCTTTACTTTCCACACGCTTTATAAAACCAGACAACTCTATAATGAAACGCTCATGTACACCGGTACCCACCAGGTCTACTTCATCCCGCACCTCAATATTAAACAAAAGCCGCTTACCGTTCACTTCCACCAGCCGGGAGGTGGCGGTCACATTCATGCCTATCGGGGTCGCGGCCAGGTGTTTGACATCAATTTTCGTTCCCACGGTGGTATACCCCGCGTCCAACAGCGGGTCAACCGAGGAAAGGGCGGCCTTTTCCATCAGTCCAATCAAAGCCGGAGTTGCAAACACGTTAACCGCACCGCTCCCGTAGGCCATAGCCGTGTTATCATTGTTTACTACTATTGATGCTTTCCCTTCGATGCCAACCTGTAATCCACTCATACAAATACCTCCCCGGCTCATTTTAAAATAATTAACAATTTTTAACGAATCAGAAGAATTACACATATTATATCATAATTTCATCATAGAATAACCTTGTGATATTATTTCTACTTGTTATATTTCATTTTCATTTTTGTTAAAATTTTCTACAATTTTCATATTGACACATTCTAAATATTCTGATAATATGATAATAAAAAATAATCTAAAATTTTCCGGGGAAGGGGGAACATTTATGAAAGCCTTACTTGATAAATCCAAAGAACAAAGTACGGCGGAACAAGAACAAATCGATGTTTACCTTGTACCCATTCTATTATACTAAGACACCCGCGCGACGGCGGGTGTTCTTTCATATCGACAGATTTCTAAGCGTTACTTGTGTTCTGCCCTTCAACAGGCAGTTCAAAGGTAAAAGTACTGCCCTCGCCCACCTTGCTTTTAACCTGCACGCTGCCATGATGAACGTCGATAATGTGCTTTACGATAGACAAGCCGAGCCCGGTGCCTCCCTGCTCCCTCGAACGTGCTTTGTCCACGCGGTAAAAGCGCTCAAACACCCTGGGTATACTGTCCTCCGGAATACCGATGCCGTTATCCTGAACTTCAACTTTTACTTTGTTTCCATTTGACTGGGCGCTGACTTTAATCTTCCCGCCGTTTTGCGTATAACTCACCGCATTGTCGATTAAATTAATTAAAACCTGCCCGAGCATGTCGGGATCCCCGTGCACCGCCGGCAGTTTTTCAGGAAGGACAACTTCTATGTCCAAGTCCTTTTCCGCCGCGCGGGGTTTAAAGATTGCCACGGTACGCTCCATTAATTCGTGCATGGACACCGGTTGCCAGTCAGGCGCCACCTTATGGTCTTCAATTTTGGACAGGTTCAGCAATTCATCAATTAACCTGGTCAGCCGCTCCGACTCAACGTAGATGATTTCCAAAAAATGCTTGGTTGTCTGCGGGTCTTCCAGGGCGCCGTCCAGCAGTGTTTCCGTAAAACCCTTTATCGAAGTTAAAGGAGTCCGCAGCTCATGAGAGACGTTGGCCACAAACTCACTGCGCATTTCCTCTAATTTTTTCCTGCCGGTGAAATCCCTCAGCAGCGCCACCATCCCGCCTCCGTCAACACCAGTATCCCTGAGCGGGGTCACTTGCACACGGAATAAACGAGGTTCAGGCGTCAAAAGCTGAATTTGTTTTTGTACCGGCCGCCCGGTTTCAAGAAATTGGTTCAGCAGCTTTTCAAAATCGCTGTTTCTGATCACTCTGCGAATGTTTTTACCTTTGCTGGCTTCCAGGGTAGTGCCGAAAAACTTTTCCACAATGGGGTTGACGAGTATTACGCGGCCCCAGTTGTCCATCGCGATGACCCCGTCACACATACTGGCCAGAATGGCCTGCACTTTATTTTTCTCTGAAATAACATCATCTATATTTTTTTTCAGCTCCCTGGCCAGGTAATTGATGGAGCGCGCCAAGTCACCGGTCTCATCCTGGGCAAAGATGCGTATCTCCTGCTCCAGATTTCCCCTGGCCATATCCTGGGCGATATAAGACATTTCCTCAATAGGGTTGATCAGACGCCTGTAGGTTATCCAGGCAAGTATTGCCGCGCTAACCAATACTAAAGCACCCATTTCCCAAAGAACGGGTTTATATAAAACATACAGCTGTGCCAAAGCTAAAAAAACCAGAAAGAGAAAAAAATAGCTGATTAATGGTCTCCATCCTATTCTAAGGAATGGTTTCGCAACGGTTAACACTTACCACCCTGGTTTCTGAAATCTAAACAAATCATTTGTTTAGATTCCTCTCCCGTCCGACTAAACGGGAGGCAGTTTCACAGGATTCAACTGCCCAGCTATGGACTCCCGTCCATATTCCGGGTGGCAGAAATGCCGCCTGGCTTTACAGTTCTGCCCGGAAGGGGGTGTAACCCACCGCCTGGTTGATTTAACCTCCGCGCCCGACTTTCACCGCGAGGCTAAAGCGACGCATCATCGGATTTAACTGCTTAGAAACCTTTTCCTCTCTAAATTTTACTTAACACTCATATGACACTCACCTCCTGTTTCTACTATAAAATAGAACGGATGTTCGTGTCAACGAATTATTATACTTTACATAATTTTATTTAACTATATCCTCTTTACATGTAACTTCCTAATCCGGCAGTTGCTCAATGTTTCGCTAAATGTGGTTTGGGCGCGCTTCATTGAGCCTGGTTTTAATTCTAGCCGACAATTCCCGTGGGCTAAATGGCTTGGTAACATAGTCGTCGGCACCCATTTCCAGCCCCAGCATCCGGTCCAGTTCCTCAGCCCTGGCGCTCAGCATAATGATCGGGATACTTTTTGTCGCGGTATCGCGACGAAGTTCCTGGCATACTTCCAGGCCGTCCATTTCCGGCAGCATAACGTCGAGCAAGATCAAATCAGGTGCCTCATTCCGTGCGATTTCAAGACCCTTAACACCGTCCAAAGCAGTTAATACCTGATAACCATCCCGCTCAAGGTTAAAGCGGACCAGTTCAAGAATATTCTTTTCATCTTCCACCACTAATATCCGGGGCATCTTATCACCCTTTCACTTGCTTCAACATGATAAACGACGCCATCCTGCCGGTTATCCCCCCTTCAGCCCGGTAAGAAAAAAACAAATCACTCCGGCAAGAAGTACAAACGCTGGCTACGGCTATATTATTTTCCGGCAAGCCGGCTTCCAGGAGGGTGTGGTAATTAGCCTTCCATAGATTCAACCGCCATTTCCCGGGATGTAAAAATTCGGCTAGTTCTTCCCCGTTGGAAAAGCTTTTTTTAAATAACCCAACAACTTGCCCGCTCACTTCATAGCAGCAAGGTCCGATGGAAGGCCCCACACCGGCCAGACAGTCTGCCGGCTTGGTTCCGAATACTTTAACCATTTTTTTAACGGTTTTCAAGCCTATTTTGGCAACCGTTCCCTTCCATCCGGCATGGGCCAGCGCCACCACTTTCTTTACCGGATCAAGAAGGAAAATCGGCACGCAGTCCGCGTAATAACTGGAAAGGGGCACCCCCCGTTCAGCAGTGACCAAGGCGTCGACGTCCGTCAGCGCATCCTCAAATAATCTGGCGCCTCTCCCCTTATCGCTCAAAGATACCACTTCAACCCTGTCGCCGTGCACTTGCTTGCCGGCCACAACATCGTCCGGGTTTATGCCCAGAGCGCCGCAAGCCAGCGCTCTATTGGCACGCACGCTTTCAACAGCGTCACCGACGTGAAAAGCGGTGTTCAACGACCAATATGGTCCCTCACTGACACCGCCGCCGCGAGTGGTAAATCCATGTTCAACCTGGCCGGTGGCTTCGAACGAGGGGATCCGGTAAAACTGTAAATGATTTCTTACTTCAGAAATAAAACCGTTCATCCTATTTTTTTCAATCCCTCGTCGAGGTAAGTTTCCAAATCAGCCATACGGCGGATAATATCCTCCCGTTGAGATTGCTCCAAATCAGAATCCAGAAGATTACGTAATTTAGATGATAGTGAGGCATAAACCGTTCTAAGCGGATCCGCCGCGCTAATTGCCATAAGATTAACGGCCTGCTGCCAGGCGGGAACCATGGTGTTATAACCCAATTCGGAGCTAATCAAACCAGCTAAAGCGCTGGATGAATCGGGTTCACCATGTACTACAAAAATCTCTTTCGGAGGTATTTGAAAGCCCCTGACCCATTCCATAAGCCCCGCCTGGTCGGCGTGCGCGGAGTAACCATCGATTGACCTTATATCAGCCCGGACAGCAATTTCATCTCCAAAAATCCGCACCGTTTTTTCCCCGTCTAAAATAAGCCGCCCAAGAGTACCGGCCGGCTGATAGCCGACAAAAAGCACAGTTGATTCGGGGCGCCAAAGGTTGTATTTCAAGTGGTGCCTGATCCGGCCGGCCTCACACATACCGCTCGCGGAGATAATTATGGCCCCGCTGACATTGTTCAAAGATTTGGAATCCTCGGCGGTTTTGGTAAATTTTATTCCCGGCAGACTGATTGGATCCCCGCCTTTTTTTATCAAATCAAGCGTTTCCTGGTCGAAATACGCCTGGCTATGCTGAAAAATTGCTGTTGTGGCGGTGCTTAAAGGGCTGTCGATATATATCGCCATCGGAGGCATCCTTTTTGCTTCCGTAAGAAGGCTAAGGTGGTAAAGCAGATCCTGAGTGCGTTCGACCGCGAAAGCGGGGATGATCAGATTACCCCCCTTTTTATAGGTTTCCCAAATTACTTCATGTAATAATTCTATTTCATCTTTGTTTTGCTCGTGCATGCGATTGCCATAAGTGGACTCCATGACCACATAATCAGCTTGATTGATAATAGATGGATCTTTTATCAATGGCTGATCCTTCCTGCCGATATCACCGGTAAAGACCAGCTTAATCTCATTGTTCCCTTCTTTAACCCATAACTCGATCATCGCCGATCCAAGGATATGACCGGCGTCAACAAACCGCACCCTGATTTCAGGTGTCAGTTGGACCATTTCGTCGTATGAAACCGGGTTAAAAGAAGAAAGACTGTTATAAGCGTCCTTTACATTGTAAACAGGTTCAATTAAAGCCTTGTTGGCGCGACGGTTTTTACGGTTTTTACGCTCTACTTCCATCTCCTGGATGTGCCCGCTGTCGGGCAATAAAACCCCGCATAATTCTACTGTAGGCGCGGTAGCAATTACTTTGCCGCGAAAACCATATTTAATAAATTTGGGAATCAAACCACTATGATCAATATGGGCGTGAGTTAATAATATATAATCAACGCTGCCTGGGGGTACAAGGAATTTGCCGTAATTACGTTCCCTGATTTCCTTTGGTCCCTGAAACATCCCACAGTCAACCATTATCCTAGTATTCGCCGTGTCCAACAGGTAGCAGGAACCAGTTACCGTGCCCGCCGCTCCTAAAAATTGCAGTTGCATTAGAGTCCCCTCCTCTTTTATAATAATAATTCCTCTCCACCACCCCTGATCCTTCTTTTAAAGATAAAAAAGTAACGTGCGCTTGACATAATAACATCAAATGGCATACTCTAGAAAAGTAATATTACTGAATAAAGTGAGGTATTTCATATGCCGATTTACGAGTTCCGGTGCGCCGGGTGTGATAGTCGTTTCGAAAAACTATGTCAATTAGGTGAAAGCGGCGAAAACCTGAAGTGCCCAAGATGTGGCGCCGCATCCCCAAAACGTGTGATGTCATCTTTTCGCGCCGCCGGAAGGGGTGTAAACAACAGCGGCGCCGGCTGCAGCACCTGCGGATCTTCAGATTGCAGCAACTGCGGACATTAGCTTCATGCATAAACAAGGAGGCAGGTAAAAAAACCGCCTCCTCGTTGCTTCCGAAGTAACTAGACAGTTAAAACAGACAGCGCAATTCAACGTCATCAATCTTTACCGTATTATTATTGCTTCCCGACGGCTCGAAAGTAAACCTTACTTCAGCGATTCTAGCTCCCGCAGGCACGCGTCCGGTAGAAAGACTATATCTTTGGTAAGCATTATCCGGTATATTCTCCTGAGAGTATCTTGGTTCTGTTCTACCGACAAAATCCCCGGCCCGGCTGGTATAAATAATTTCAGCGAATAAAACGAATCTTCCCACACCGCCCGGCTGAATATTTTCCCTGGCCCACCAGCTTAGTTCATATATTCTCCCCGGCTCTATATTTACCTTCTGAGACAATATAGCGCTTTCATTATGGACGGCGCCTAGCTCGGCTGCATAACTACCGGTATGAGAGAGAGTGCTGCGGTAAATATTACTTCCTGCCCAGCCCGGAGGGGAAGAAGCCGCCCGGGGCCAGTTCTCAAAATTAGGATTAACCAAGACGTTCTCTTCCGAGCAAGAGATGGGAGCAACTGTGGGTGTAGGTGTTGGTTCAACAGCTGAACGGATTTGGATATTAACGGACACAGCCTCGTTTTCATAACCTTCGGCAACGTTAAATCCTTCAATAGTTACGGTACCTGTCGCCACTTGCTGGCCACGGTTATTTTTTTGGTTCCAAATTACTTGAAAAGTCTGGCTGCTGCCTGGTCTGAGGATAACACTTGAAGCTACCGAGGCAAAAGAACGCCCACGGGACCAGCGCCAGATTTCGGTCTGTTCCGGACTGCGCCTCACCACGAAATCATAGCGCTGGGCATTCCGGTAACGCAGCGTAATATTTCTGCCGGCTACGTTAGTTTTAACCAGAGTGATAACTATGTCTTCTCCCTGCCTGTACGTCGGCTTATTAGTATAGAGAACATAACGAATGCCCTTTATCTGACGTGTAACCCGATTCCCTGCCGTTACGCCGGCTTCCGCGCCCACTCCTTCCTCCGGAATAATCAATGTTTGCCCTACAAATATGGTATTTGGGTCAGCAATATTATTTGCCTGAATCAATCTTTCCACGGTGGTGCCAAAGCGCCGGGCAATAAGAAATAAAGTGTCTCCTGTCTGAACTGTATATGTTACTGCCATGATATTCACCTTCCTTCCAATCAAGCAAGACATATTTTTTACATTTTATGTGTAAGGCCAAGAATTGCTAAACAAGAACAAAAAGCCGCCCTATCGGGCGGTTCTTCCTTTTCTAGAAGATATCTTCTAAGCTGTTTTGCCATGGCTCTTTAGGACGCATTTCTCCTCCGCATTTTTCGCAGACAAACCTGGGAGGT